>VMTH01000098.1 GCA_013791745.1 Candidatus Omnitrophota bacterium | reverse complement strand
CCCGAGGGCGTAATAAGCCGAACCCAGACTCGTCAGAGCCAGCACATTGCGCGGCTCCAGATCCAGCACCTCGTTGCATTCTATGATAGCCAGGTCATAGCGCGCGTTATAGATATTTTTGAGCGACGAATATAATTTCTGCTCCACAAGATTCATACCCTTTATCAATCTCAGTTCCCTGTATTTTTCGGGGAATTCGTCCTTTATTATGTCCCTCACGCTTTCAGTGACGATAGACTTGTCCAGCTGCGCAAGATAAACAGCCGCGTTAACCGACAGCGACTGGTCATTGTTCATATAGGCTCGCACCGCGGCTCTCATCAGATGCGGGATCCTGCTCTCGCCCGGAGCCTGGGGCATGACAGCTGTTATTTTCTTAATTTTTGCGCTCAATTCCCTCAGAGACTCCTCCCAGGGATTGAGGGCCAGCGCCTCGTTATACTTTGATTCGGCCTCAGCGAAACGCCCCTCGTTCAGAAGGCGCACGGCAGCTGCGGCATGCGGTTCAAACAAAACCCTGAGTTTATCCGAAGCTCCATTATAAATCTCGAGCGCGTCAGCATTGTCGGGCTCGATGAGAAGCGCTTTGCGGGAGAGATCTACAGCGTCTTTCCACCTTTCTTCCGCGAAAGCCAGCCGCGCCTGTTCCAGGATCTTTTCAAGGTCTGTTTTTTCGGCCATCACCGCCGTCTGCGCGTGAGACGCCTCCTCGGAGAATTTCACTTTTCCGCCGCCGAAAACAAAAGACACCGACATCCTGTGACGGCCGAGAGAATCCTTGATGCCCGCGAGGGGATAGATAAAAGCGTAATCAAAAGAAACCTTCTGCAGATGCAGATAACCCGCGCCCACTGAAAAAAGCCTTAACTCGCCGCTGCCGGCGGTCAGGCCGCCCCTTAATTTCAGCGTTTTCAGTCTTTTCTCAAAACCCGTGTCAAACCAGTAATCTCCTCCGGAAAAACGCAAGGTCTCGCCCACCGTTATGGATTCCGTTTCGTAAACCGCCCCGGCCGACAGGTCAGGTTTTCTCTTATAGGTGCCGCCCAGAGACGTGTCGGGGCTTGTAAGAAAAGACGCGGCTGTTGAGAACGACCAGCCCCCGGAAAAAATCCCCGTGAAACCCGCGTCAAAGGTAAACGCGGTCATGCCGGTTCCGTTCAACGCGAAAAGAGGATCCGGCGCGCCTGAAGCGGAGCCGTCGGAATTGATGGCGTTCAGGGCGTATCGGTCTGACCCGTAGTGTTTCTGCAGAACCCTTAAATTTCCTCCGGCAAACCATCTTTCCCTGAAATTTTTTGAATAATTTACGATATAAGTGCTCTCCGAATAAAGATCATCCAGCGAAAATTTTTCAAATCCGGCCGCGCAACCGGCGCCTTCCAGTTTGTGGGTATATGTGAAAATATTCCTTCTGAGGCCGCTGCCGTCGGAAAGGCCGGGATACATATTTTCATACTCCATGCCGACAGCGGGCTCCTCAAAATACGACGAAGCGGCGGGATTGATATAAAAAAGCGACGGTATTTTTTTAGAAAACATCGCCGCGTTTGACATACCGGCGGATGCCGCCGACCATCCGAGCTGTTCAAAATCCGCATAACAGGGGGACGGTGCTTGACATTGTGACAGTAGCAGGAACAAAGACAGAAATAGCTGCAAGAAAAAAGGGGACATCCTACATTTTTTCATATTTTTTTGTTTTTCATTTTTCCAAATTCTCATAATATTAAGGACGTCCCCTTTTTTCCTTTTTTGCTTTTTTATTTGTCATTGCGCCACAACTACCGTACCCGTGTAAACCTGCCCTTCCGCCTCTATCTGCCATATATATATCCCCGGAGAAATGCCTCTTGAGGGAGACCATTTAAAATATCCTTCCCAGGAATCCGCTGACTGGGGATGCCAGCCGCCGGATGGCGCCGTCAGGATCACGCCGGCGCCGCCGGTGTTCGCCATATCGGCGACCTTCATTCCCATCAGATTGAATATCTTTCCGGAAAGAGAACTCTGGCTGTCCAGATTCTTGTAAAACACAAAGAAAACATCGTTCCTTCCATCAGCATTGCCGGGCGTGATTATCTTCGGAGCCGCCTGATAAGCGAAACCTCCGGCGGCGCCGCAAAGCGGAGAATAAAACGCCGGCGCCATGAGCAAGGCCGCTAAAAAGAAAACGAAGAAAACGAAATAAAAGGGGGACGTCCTACATTTTTTCATAATTTTTGCCCCCCTCACTTTCCCCGTTATTCATAATATTAAGGACGTCCCATTTTTCCCATTTTTCCGGTGCGGTTCTGCTTTTCATTTGAGTTTCGCTTTCACATCTGCAAGCGAAGTCCGCCGGGAGCTCGCGCTCTTTATCAGCTGCACCCGCACCATCGTTTTTCTCGCGTCATAGAGCCTGTGCCCGGCGGGAGTAGCCCCCTCGCAGGGAAGAATCCCCATGTCCGTATAATGGCGTATCGTTGATTTTCTCACGCCGCAGAACTCCGCCACCTCGCCTATTCTCAAATATTTTTTCATCTATCCTCCAAGAAGTAATCCGTCACCAAAATTTCAGCTGAGATGTTGCATCCCCTTTTCCCGTTTTTCCTATTCATTCTTTAATTTTTCCTGCGCCTGCATGATCTTCTGGCGCGAAAGCTCGTGAGACGGATCCAGCTCCAGCACCTTCTGCCACTCCTTTATAGCCCTGGCATATTCGCCTTTTATATAATATACCGTGGCTTTTGAAAAATGCTCTTTCATTTTTTTCAGCTTATCCTGTTCCTTCTCTTCGGCGAGTTCCGCTTCGGCAAGAGCTATCTTCGCCAGCGATAATTTGTGCGCAGGGTCAATTTCAAGAACTTTTTTCCATTCTTTCACAGCTTTTTCATACTCTTTGTTTTTGTAATATTCCGTCGCCGTGGAGAAATGCTTTTTCATGCGTTCTATATCGGTGGGAGCGGAACTCACCCTGTCTCCGTGCTTATCCTGCGCCTCTCTGGATTTGGAGATAAGCTCCATTATCTCAGGGTCGCCGGAGACGACAGTCGGCACATTATAAACGATGACCTGCTGGTGATAACGCCTCGCGTTCTCATATTCTCCCCTCTTCTCGGCGGCGAGCGCTAACAAATAAAGCCGTTTCATATTTTTCAGCGTTAGTTTTCTGATCTTCTCCGTCATCGGATCTTTCTTTTCGCGCGCGGCTCCGGACTCCCGGATCGTTTTCTCCGAGGCCATGACCTGCTCGGGGAGCTCGCCGAAACGGACAGAAAGCCCTATCCAGTGATTCCCCAGAGTTTCCTCCACACCGCTCAGAGGAAGCGTGAAAGCGTAATCAAAGGAGAACAAATTCATCCTGTACGATGCCCCTGCCGAAATATTGGCGATGTCCGGGCCGTATTCAAAACCTCCGCGCAATCTGAAGAAAGTCAGAACATTCACCTCCGCGCCCAGCCTGAAACTCCCTGCGGACTCTTCCTTATTATATTCTCCCGACAGCTTATAGCCGGGCTTTATCAGAGCCATGCCTGTTTTTATCCGCAGCGGCAGCTTATATGTTTCTTTAAGGCCCATATCCGGAGCGACAATGTTCTGGAGCGCGATACCGAAGCTGAGATCCCCTGACTTTTTCAGGATGCCCGCGTCCGCGCCGAAGCCGCTCTTGGAAAGGCCCGAATCAAACACGGGATCGCCCGCGCCCCCGGCAAAGCCTGTGTTATTATCTATGGCATTAGCCGTGTATTTTGTGGAGCCGTATTCCACCGTCATCTGTTTGAGCGAAACTCCCAGATCAAAATATCTGAAGCGCCTGGCGGCCGCGAAAGCGTACTGGTTTTCACCGTAATAGCCGTCCAGCGCGAAATTCTTCACTCCGATGCCCATGACCGCGAATTTCAAAGGATAGGCCATCATAAGATTTGTGTCGCCTATATCCGAATTATCCGAAAGATTCATGAACATCTTACCCATGGAGCTTGCGGCCTCCGGATTCCTGAGCCCGGCAAGGCCCGCGGGATTATAATAAACGGCATAAGCGTCGTCGGCGATCGCCGTGAAGGCGTTGGCCATACCGGCGGCCCTGGCTCCCGCGCCCAGGTCCTCAAAAGAAGCGAAGACCCGCGCGGTGGCAGCGAGCATAAACAGCAGAAGCGCTGTCAGAGCGATGATTTGTTTAATTATTTTTTTCATCATCTTGCCACCACCACAGTGCCGTTATAAACCCTGCCCTCGGCCTTTATCTGCCATATATACACGCCCGGCGCGGCGTATTGGCCGGAGGAGGTCTTACCTTCCCAGATCAGAGAACCGGAAACGGAAGAACTCATGCCGCCGAATTTCATATCCGCTATCTTCCTGCCCCTTATGTCAAAGATCTCGCCGGACGGGGCGAAAGCGTTTGGATTGTCATAGTAGAAAGAGCACACATCATTCAAGTTGTCGCCGTTTGGCGTGAATATCTTCGGTATCGGGCCGTCTATGACGCTGAAGGCCGTAGCGCGCGGCGCCACCCTCAACTGATAACTGCCAAGCTTGTCCGTCAGTATCCTGACGCAGTTCTCGGCGGTGTCCACCTCTCCGCCGACTTTCACCCACTCCACGCCATTGAACCACACGAGCGCCAGGGATCTGGCGGCCTCCGATTCATTAACCGAGAGCGATTGTATGGTGCCGCCGGCGGCAACGCCGTAATATATCTTAATTTCAGCAAGCGCCTTATCAAAGACAAAATTCACTTTTTCTTTGGAGATGTTTTTCCTTGTCTCAAAATCATAGCTTCTCAGCACCCTGCCGGAAGGATAATTTTCGTCGGAGGATTTTCTGCTGTCGGTGGAAACGATTATGTCTTCGTCAAAACCGTTTCTGAGCACAGAGGCTATCTCCGAGGGTATCCTCACAGCAGCGCCGTCGCCGACTATCCAGAGATTTAGCTCATCCGTCGTGTCCGCGAACATTGACATCCCGCTCTCGTTGACGGGCGCGGCACTGTCATAGGCGGCAACGGAGTAGAAATATATCTGAGCGGTGGAGCGGGCAAGCGCGTAGTTTGTGGCCGCTGTTGAATATAGGAGCGTAAACGGCCCCCATATCCCTGTCGAGCGGTATATCCTGTATCCGGCCAGATCCGAGCAGGCGCTGCCGTCACTGTTTATGGTCACCGTCGTCCATCTCAGCATGAACGAACTTCCGTCCGCGCTGAATTCGCCGTAAACCCCGCCCGGCACATCAGGAGCTGTAAAGTCGGTACTAACTGTCTGAGGCATAGCGTAAACCACAGCCGACGACGACGACTTGTTGCCGTAGGAGTCCTCTGCCTTAAGGAAATAATAATATGTCGTGAAATTCGTAAGGCCCGTGTCCGTAAAGGACAGCGAATCCGTACTCAATATATTCGTATAAACGCTGTTATCCGTGGACCTGTAAATCAGATAGGCGCTGAAATCATCTTCCGTATTGGCGTTCCACGACAGCGTTACAAAAGCGTCTCCCGCTATAGCCGTCACGCCCGTTGGCGCCGCCGGCGCCACATTGTCCAGTGTCCAGCCCGCCGCCGTATTTGACAGAGCCGACCAGCGCCCGCTTTCATCCGCCGTCCAGACCACGAAGTAATAGGTGCTGTCGCCTAACAGAGAGCCGACCTCATAAGTCTGTATTTCACCCTGAGCCATTGAGCTTGAAACAGCTATCTGCGCCGAACTCAAGCTCCATGCCGCGGCATAAGTTGAATACTGTATCCTGAATTCTCCGCCGATGATGTCGCCCGAGGTTCCGTCATCGCCCGGTGCCGTCCATCTGAGGGTCAGGGCGTTGGCTGTGCTGTTGTCCGAAACAAGAAGATCCGTCACAGCCGTTGGCGCCGTCACATCCGGCGGCGGCTGAGGCATAGCGTAAACCACAGCCGAAGCAGCTGATTCGTTGTCAGAGCCGTCTTTCGCCGTCAGGTAATAATAATATGTCGTGAAATTCGTAAGGCCCGTGTCCGTCAAGGACAGCGAGTCCGTGCTCAATATATTCGTATAAACGCTGTTATCCGTAGACCTGTAAATCAGATAGGCGCTGAAATCATCTTCCGTATTGGCGTTCCACGAGAGCGAAACATAAGCGTCTCCCGCTATGGCGGTGACACCCGTCGGAGCCGCCGGCGCGACATTGTCCAGTGTCCAGCCAGTCGCCGTATTTGACAGAGCCGACCAGTTGAGGCCGTCATCCGCCGTCCAGACCACGAAGTAATATGTACTGTCGCCCGTCAAAGAGCCGACCTCATAAGTCTGTATTTCGCCACTCGCCATTGAGCTTGAAACAATAACCTGCGCCGAAGCCGAACTCCACGCTATGGCATAGGTTGAATACTGTATCCTGAATCTTCCGCCGGTGATGTCGCCAGCCGTTCCGTCATCGCCCGGAGCCGTCCATCTGAGCGTCAGGGCGTTGGCTGTGCTGTTGTCTGAAACAAAAAGATCCGTCACAGAAGAAGGCGCCATCACATCCGGAGACACCGTAGCCGAAGACACATTGAGAGCCGCCGACCAGTTAGCGCCGTCATCGTAGGCCTTGATGCCGAACCACAATTTCGCGCCCGGTGTGAGACCTGTTACAACCACCGTTTGTTTCGTCCCCGGAATTTGAGCCGTGGATATTTGAACCGTCTTTGCCGCCGCGGCAAAAGACCACCAGTTGGCCACGCCTCCCACAAGCGCGGGATCAACAGCGCTTGCCTTCATCTCATAAACAAAGGAATTGTAGTAAGGCGGCAGATTCGCGGCAAGCTGACCCGAAGTTCCGTCGTCGCCGGGAGCTGTCCAGGCAAGTTTGACCTCACCCTCATTGTCTCCTGTAAGAGCCGTCAAATTGACGATTGAACCCGGCACCGTTGAATCAAGCCCTGCCAGTGCGTTCGTCTGCGCCAGCGCCTGAGTCTTTGTGTCAAAACTGCCGAGATTTCCGAATTCGTCCTCCGCTTTTATTGAGAAGTAATAAGTGACAGCCGGAGTAAGGCCGTTTACAGTCCAGTTCACATTTTCACCGGGATCATTCATCCAGCCGTAGAGGTCCTGCCCTCCCGAAGCGTTCCACCACGCGGTGGTGTCGCCCGTAAAAGGCGCGTCATTGACGGAAGATGAGCTCCACCTGATGTAGTAATCCCTGACTTTTATGCCCCACTCTGTTTGCGGAGCTGTCCATGAGAGCTCTATCCTGCCTTCAATACCGCCGGTGGCCGCTAAGAGATCCGTCACTCTATCCGGCGCTATATTGTGCCCCGGCCGCACGCCTATGGTCACATCAACCGTCGCCGAAACTGCAAAAGATTGCGTAACAATACCCGCAGACAGCATAAGGGCGGTAAGCAGTTTTTTGACTGCCGCTCCTAATTTGTTCCGCAGGTATTCACTCATTTTTTAACCTCTACCTCTCATTTTTGCCTCTTCGCCCTTTTCACTTCTTATCCTCCGTCTTAAAATACACCCTTCCGAAAAGTTCAATCGGAATATCAAAACCCATAACATTTCCGACGACAACAAAGGCATATTTTTTTCCGTAAAATTCCTCACTGTCCGGAATTTCGATCTCCATCGCGATGTCAGAAAAACTTCTCGGCTTGGAAGCTATTTTCTTTTTCTTTATTTTCACCTTCACTTCCGCCGGAAGCTCTTCATATTCGGGATTCAAACCGTATTCCTGCGGTTTGGGAGAAAGGGCCATTTCCAGCTTGTAAGACTCCCTTCCTTTGTTGACAACCTGCGGCACCTCAAAATCAACACCGTCGATTTTCGCCTTTTTCCCGACAGGAATTTCATCTCTGACAAACAAACTCATCGGTGATATTTCAAGCTGAAGAGCGGCAAAAACCCTTTGCCTGTATTCATCCATGATCTTTTCCGGCCTCGGGCCTGTGGAGAATCTGAGCCGGCTTGACAGGGCAAAACTTATTGTAACTCCGACACCACCGGGTTTTCCGGCAGATTTAGTTTCAATCATCGCCTGAAAATGCCTGTTTTCAAACTCCTCCTCCGGCGGAATTGAAATAATGATATCGCAATCAATGCTTTCCCCCGGCCCCAGTTGAAACCTTGAAGGGAAAACCGAAACCCACGAAACATCGGGAATCGACTCATAGTTTTCCTTCATCTGACTTTCGGACGGCAATTGGATTGTCACCTCTATATCCCTTTTCTCCTCAGCGTTATTAACAATCGTAAAGGGAATATTTCTCTCTTTCTTCAAGCTGTAAACCATTCCCGGTTTCATGCCCGACAGAATCACATCGCTGAACTTCGTCGTCAAACTGTGACCTGCAAAAACCGGACTGCCCAGCAAAAGCACGAGAATAATTTTCAAACACTTTTTCATAAGCATTCCATTTCCCCTCCTTGGACATTTTCCTGCAATAAGCGGTTTACGATCACCACTTATAAGCTTCATATCACTCATAATCTGCTCCTTCCGCCTAAGACGGCGGACTTTCAGCCTCAATACGCATCTGATGCAATCAGCACATGCGCCCCATGCAATCACTCTGCTTGCCAACCACAATAGCTGCTAACCCGACTTGTCCATTGACAAGTTAACACTAACGCAACTCCGGTAAGCGGTACACCCAACAGCTTACTTCCGTTAACAGCTATGTATCTTAAATTTACAGACGGGTAATTACATATGTTTCTCCTCTGAAAAAGATTCAATGCAGCTCATCGCATGCACCTTATGCCTGAACTTCCCTAATATGGCCGGAACCGTTAAATAGCTCTAAATACTATTTACCAGTATTTTCAACCGTCTATGCCTCACGGCATAGCCATATTATTCGCTAATCGCAAAATTAATATTCAGGCACTAAATCTTATCTTCCCTCTACTCCTTAGTTCGTCGTCGCGCGGAATGTCAGGTCAAATTTCCTCTGAGCTGAACTGGACACCGAAGACGGCATGGTAATTTTGTACCACGTTGTCGTGCCTTTGCCGACCGGAACAGCGGTGATATCCGCAGCGCCTGAATCAGCAAGAGTGTCATAGGTGCCAGTAACATTAGTAAACTCATGTGTCGCGCCGAAAGAAGCAGGAGCCGGCATAGTCGCCGCATCACCTAAGCAATACAACGCTATATCATCCTGAGCGGCCGGAGGATAAACAAGGGCACCCAAGCTCAGAGCCGTAATGCACTTCTCCATGCTAACCGTTGAGACGCTGTCGTTCTGAAGCACAACGCCGGTAACTGAATGTGACGAAGCGGCCAAATTCACGGTTCCGAAGTTGTACCAAGTCGTAAGAGCCGTCAAACTTGCGGTCACATTACCCGGCGTGACATAAATGTCAACCTCAGCAGTATCCTGCGCCGCGAAAGCGGTGCCCGCTGCCAACATCATAACCATCACTAAACCAATAATTTTGTTTTTCATTTTCAATTCTCCTTTCGTCATTGACGAAACACCTTTCAACATTCTTCCAACAACCATTCTTAAACAGTCCATGATAGGACCTCCTTTTTTGTCCGCCTCAGACGGACAGCTACCTGACCAACGTTCCAGCTTTTTTCCATAGGCATTACCTCCTTCATTTTTCAAAAATCCCTTTTAATTTTTGCCATATATTTTTCTTTTTGACCGTCGTGAAATAGAGTTTGCTCCTCAAACCCGCGGAAATGTTGCCGCCCACGCCCGCGCTTAATATGACAGCCGAAAAACTTCTGCCGTAAAACTTTTTTTCATCCGGCACATTTATAATTACATCTGTTTCGGCGAAAGCCCCCGCCGCTATATCAACGCTGTTTTTTTCAAAGCTTATCCATTTCACATCCGGCGCCGCTTCGTAATTTTTTTCCACCCCGCCGGGCGCGATGCTGAATTTCACAGTAATTTTTTCCGCGCCTTTGTTGTAAATTTTGAGCGTCCTCAAACCGTGAGCTTTGAGCGAATATGCCTCGCCGGGAACAACGCCCGACGCTGAAACGCTGACAAACGGCGTTCTTATATTCACCGCGAAAGCTAAAGAAGAAAATAATAAACAT
>VMTH01000097.1 GCA_013791745.1 Candidatus Omnitrophota bacterium | reverse complement strand
GGTTGTCTTTTTGAAAATTGAAAGCCTTTTTCCATTATTACTGCACAATACCGCTGAAATATGCAGAAAGATTTTGTTTTTTAGAAGTCACACCTTCTTACAATAGAGTGGCTTTTGTGCTTGAGTTGTTTTATTGATATAAATAGTGACATATAAGGAGCTAAAATTATGATGACAGTAATTATTGGTGCATTTGCAGGGATTTTGTGTACAGTATCATTCCTGCCTCAGGTTATAAAAATTTATAAAACTAAAAGGGTACAGGATATTTCTCTGCTGACATTTTCTGTTTTCACAACAGGGGTTTTCCTCTGGTTTGTCTATGGACTTTTGATCGGAGATATCCCGGTTATTATTACAAACGCACTGATTTTCTTTCTGGCTCTCATAATTGTGGTTATGAAAATAAGATACAGCGAACAGAAAGGGACGGGGTCTGTTCATTAACTTATTGTAACTTTTGCTTTTTGCCATTTACTATTCAGCCTATATTTTTTATCATTAACGAAATATGCTGAAACTCGATAATTTTAAAAAGAAACGGATACTGGTCGTAGGCGACATAATACTCGACAGATTCATAACAGGAGATGTCCACCGCATATCGCCCGAAGCGCCGGTGCCGGTGCTCAAAGAATCCATAGAATCTTTCAAAGCCGGCGGGGCCGCGAATGTGGCCGTGAATCTCGCGGAACTCGGCGTCAAAACCTTTATGTGCGGCGCCGTGGGCAATGATTATTACGGGAACTTCAGTATCAGCCACCTGGTGGATTACGGGATATCAACATCCGCGGTAACAAGCGTGGCCGGATACCGGACGACTATCAAGACAAGGATCATCGCTCAAAAACAGCAGATGATAAGAGTGGACAGGGAAGATCCTCTTAAAGACCAGAGCGCGGATATCATCAAGTCAATAAAAAAAATGCTTGATAAAATGGATGCGGTGATCATAGCTGATTACGGTAAAGGCCTTATAACAAAAAAACTTCTGGAATATCTTATACCCGCTGCCAATAAACTGGGTAAGATAATAACGGTTGACCCGCAGACAGAACATTTTATGAGTTACAAAAAAGTCACCTGCCTCACTCCCAACCACAATGAGGCCGCCGCAGCCAGTGGAATGAAAACAGAAACGGACGAGGATGTCAAAACAACCGGCTTATCCATATTAAAGAAACTGGGATCAAAGAGCCTGATCATAACGCGGGGGGCTAAAGGAATGGCTGTCTTTGAAAAAGGCAAGTGCACTCTTATACAGACCCAGGCGCGTGAAGTTTTTGATGTGACAGGCGCCGGAGATACGGTTATAGCGGTGCTGACCGCCGCATTGTGTTCGGGAATGACACTTCTCGAAAGCGCGAAACTCGCGAATAAGGCCGCCGCCATAGTTGTCGGGAAATCCGGCACCGCGACAGTCTCACAAGAGGAACTTGAAAAATGAAGGCCGCCGGCGTCATTCCCGCGCGCTGGGCTTCAACGCGTTTCCCCGGAAAGCCCATGGCGAAAATACTGGGCAAAACAATGATACAGCGGGTCTGGGAACAGGCCTCAAAAGCAAAAACGCTGGATAAAATAATCATCGCTACGGATGATCTCAGGATTGCGGACGAGGCCGCGAACTTCGGCGCGGAAGTGCGCCTGACCGGAGAGGCGTCCTGCGGCACCGACAGAATACGCGATATCGCCCGGAAACTCGAATGCGAAATAGTCGTAAATATACAGGGTGACGAACCTCTGATAAACCCCTCCCACATAGACAAACTGGTGAAGGCATTCAGCGACAGGTCCGTGGGCGTGGCCACGCTCTGCACGGACATCAATGAAAAAGAATATCTCTCGCGAAACTGCGTAAAAGTGGTGAGCGATAAAAACGGCAACGCTCTTTATTTTTCCAGAGCCCCCATACCCTACGGCTCATCCAAGCCGGCAAAAAAACACATAGGCATATACGCCTACAGGAAAAAAATACTCCTTGATTCGGCGAAATTCAAAAGCCGTCTTGCCGAAGCCGAGGACCTGGAGCAGTTGAGTTTTCTGGAAAACGGCATAGGCATAAGGGTGATAGATGTGAAATACCGCGGAATTGCCGTGGATACGCCATCGGATATAAAAAAAGTGATCAGGAGGCTCAAATCATGAGCGTAAAAAAAGTGCGGGCCGGATCCGTGACGATAGGAAAAGGCTTGAGCATCATAGCGGGCGTGTGTTCCATAGAAAACAAAAAGCAGGTTTTTGACAGCGCCGAGGCCCTGGTGAAAATCTGCGCGAAGCACAAAGTGCCTCTCATCTTTAAGGCGTCTTTTGACAAAGCCAACCGCATGCAGGGCTCTTCATGGCGCGGCCCGGGAATGAAAAAAGGCCTTGAGATCATGTCGGAAACAAAAAAACGCTTCGGCTTTCCCGTGCTCACTGATGTGCACTGCGTCAGCCAGGTGGCTCCGGCATCCAAAATAGCCGACATCCTTCAGATACCCGCCTTTTTGTGCAGGCAGACGGATCTCATAACCGCGGTGGCCGGAGCGGGAAAACCCGTGAGCATAAAAAAGGGCCAGTTCCTCGCTCCCGACGATATGAAATTCCTCATAAAAAAAGCGGAAGAGGCGGGAAGCAAAAATATAATCCTCATAGAGAGGGGCAGCAGTTTCGGCTACAACAACCTCGTGGTTGATTTCCGCTCCATACCTATAATGAAAAAAAGCGGCTATCCTGTGATCTTTGACGCCACGCACAGCGTGCAGCTCCCCGGAGCGGGAGGCGGCCGGACATCGGGGAAAAAAGAATTCTGCCTGCCTCTTTCAAGAGCCGCCGTTGCCGTCGGAGCCGACGGCATATACGCGGAAGTGCATCCCAACCCCGCCGCGGCCAAATCGGACAGGGGCTCGGTCATGAGTTTTGACGAATTCGACAAACTGGTCGCGGCCGTAAAGGAGATAGCGGGATGAAAGTGAAAACAAGAACAGTCAAAGAAATTCTCTCAATAGAAAAAAGGGCAATAGAGGAAAATATAAATCCCGCCTTTGTTTCCGCGATACAGAAAAGCGTCAACCTGCTCTTCAAAAGGAAAAGCGGTAAAATAGCGGTCATGGGCCTCGGCAAATCCGGCCTTGTGGCTAAGAAAATCGCCGCGACTCTTTCTTCCACCGGCAATCCGGCTTTCTTCATACATCCCGGAGAGGCCGCGCACGGAGACATAGGCATGCTCAACAAAGGCGACAGCATAATAGCCCTGTCATTCTCAGGGGAAATAATGGAGCTGGCCAGCCTCCTGCCTCTTATCAAAAAACTCAGAATACCCGTAATATCCATAACCGCGAGGCCCGAATCGGCTCTTGGAAAAATAGCCGACTGCCTCATTCCAATCAAAGCCTCAAAACAGGCCTGCCCATTTAATCACGCCCCCACATCGTCAACAACGGTGATGATGGTGACAGGCGACGCGATAGCGATAACGCTCATGCAGAAAAAAAAGCTGCAGGCGCGGGATCTGGCACTCCTCCATCCGGGCGGCGTGCTTGGGAAAAAACTCTCCATGCAGGTGAGGGACATAATGCGCAAAGGCAAAGAGTGCCCCGAACTTAAAAAGGGCAGCTCCGTTAAAAAAGCTCTGTTTGAGATGACGCGCTCAAGGCTCGGCGCTGTGAGCATCATAGACAAAAACAGAAAACTCAGCGGATTTTTTACCGACGGGGATCTGCGGCGGCTCATGCAGGAAAAGCCGGATGTGCTGAACGAAAAAATAGAAAATGTTATGACAAAAAACCCCTTTACTGTGCTGGACACAACTCCGGCCTGGAAGGTTGCCGAAATTATGAACAGGCGCAATTTTGACAACATTCCTGTTGTTGATAAGTCGGGAAAGCTTGCCGGGATAATTGATGAAAGGGATCTTCTGCGCGAAGGCCTTGCCGGCTGAGTTAAAAATACCTGATTTCTTATTTGACGACGGAAGTATCAAAGACCTTGACAAAAATTCTTTCTTAATATACAATTATTTCTTATGGCCTGAGCAGCCAAAAACCGCTTGTTGATAAGGTGTTAATAAGATGTTGATAACTTGCTGGAAAATTGTTAATAAGGGCTGAAATTTGTGGATAATTTTGAAATCATATGGAAGAAAATTGTCAATAATCTCCGTTTAGAGATTACAGACGAGACCTATAAACTCTGGCTGGAACCGGCTATACCCACGAGCCTGGAGAAAGACAAGTTAAGCGTCAAGGTCCCCAACAAATTTTTTGTCCGCTGGCTCAGCGAGCACTACTGCGAGAGGATAGACAACATCCTCAAGTCATCCGATCCCTGCCTGAAGGTGGAATTTTATACGGACAAAGTGGAAAACAAAGTGGAGCCGGACTCCGTTGAGGCCCGTGAACTCAATGAAACGCTCTTTCTTCCGAAGAAGTTCGTTTCCAAATATTCTTTTGATAATTTCGTTATAGGGCAGTCCAATCATTTCGCCCACGCGGCGAGTCTGGCCATAACAAAAAATCCGGGGAACACCTACAACCCGCTGTTTCTTTACGGCGGCGTGGGCTTAGGGAAAACACATCTGCTAAACGCCATAGGTATAGAGATCAAAAAGCATTTTCCGGCGTTCAACATAATCTATGTCACCTCAGAGAAATTCACCAATGACCTGATAGAATATCTGAAGAACAACCGCATCGCCGAATTCCGCATCAAATACCGGAATGTGGACCTTCTCCTTATAGACGACATACAGTTCCTCACGGGAAAAGAAATGATCCAGCAGGAATTCTTTCACACCTTCAACGCTCTCTACGACAGAAGAAAGCAGATCGTCCTTTCAAGCGATTCAAGCCCCAAAGACATGGGTTCGCTGGAAGAGAGGCTGCGCTCACGCTTCCAGTGGGGGGTCGTGGCGGACATACAGCCGCCCGATCTTGAGACGAGAGTGGCGATAATCAAGAAGAAAATAGAAGCCGAGAAAATAAGCATTCCCGACGACGTTCTTTACTATATCGCCTCCAACATAAAAAACAACATACGCACACTTGAGGGCGCCATCCTTTCCATAGCCGCTTATTCGTCCCTGACCGAAACACGCATAACAATAGAGAAGGCCAAGGAATATCTGAAAACCGTAATAACGGAAAGCGACATAGAGAAAGACATAGGCCTTGATACCATCCAGTCGGTCGTGAGCAACAATTTTAATTTGAGCGTAGCTGATCTTAAAGGTAAAAAAAGAACAGAATCGGTGGTTTTTCCGCGGCAGATAGCGATGTATCTTTCGAGGATATTAACAAGCTACTCCACCACGGAGATCGGGGAATTTTACGGCGGGAGAGACCATTCCACCGTCCTGCACGCCGGAAATAAAATAAAAAATAAAATAACGAAAGACCCTTATTTCGCGGCATTGTTAAACAAAATCACCAAGCAGGTAAAAGAAAGTGCATAACTTGATATTTTTGAATTTTGCCGGGGAAAGGGGCAGGGCGGTTGAAAGTTGTCTACAGGTTATCAGTGTGAGCTTAAACGCGAAAAAGCCTGTAACACATGGCATTTTGGAAAGGG
>VMTH01000096.1 GCA_013791745.1 Candidatus Omnitrophota bacterium | reverse complement strand
TCTGTTTCCAATGTAACAGGCGCCCCGAAAGAAGTTCCGCCGGCAATCGTTTTGCGCACAGCCGCAATGACCTTCGGATGATTATGCCCCAGCAGATGCACTCCCCACGAAAGGCAGTGATCAATATATTTCCCGCCATCAATATCATAAATGTACGGACCAAGAGCTTTTTTAATAAATAACGGAATTCTGCCAATATCCTTAAAAGCGCGGACCGGGCTGTTTACCCCGCCGGGTATGTATTTTTTGGCCTCCAGAAATGCGGCCCTGGATTTTTCGTTATTCATTCTTTTAGTTTCCTTAAAATGTACGGTGTGAAATAAGACACTATTTTTCCCGCTCCGGCGCGTTTGATTGATACCAGCGTTTCTTCTATTATATTCTCATTGCAGATGCCGTCTCTGATTGCCGACTTTAACATCTGGTATTCGCCCGAGACATTATAAGCCGTAATTGGTATCTTAAAATGCGCCCGGGCTCGCGCTATGATATCTAAGTAACTTAACGCGGGCTTTATCATGATTTGATCGGCGCCTTCTTCAATATCCGCATTTATCTCTTCAAGAGCCTCGTCTGAATTGGCGAAATCCATCTGATAAGTCTTACGGTCGCCCGATTTCGGCGCACAGCATGCAGCCTCACGAAACGGGCCATAAAAATTTGACGCGTATTTTGCCGCATAAGAAAGTATTTTAACGTTATTAAATCCGCCCAAAACAAGAGATTTTTTAATAAACTGCACCCTTCCATCCATCATATCCGACGGGGCCACTATATCCGCCCCGGCTGACGCATGGCTGAGCGCCACCTTCGCCAGGATTTCACACGTCTTATCATTATCCCCGATGTGGCAGTGCCCGTCATAAGTATATGAACATAGGCACACATCTGTGATGATTTCCAGATTGGGAAATTTTTCTTTTATTACAGGAATAGCCTTCTGGACTATGCCGTCTGATGAATATGCCTGCTCTATGCCTTTACCGGCAGGTACTCCGAAAAGCAGTACAGACCTTAGGCCTAACGGTATAAGCTCGGATAAACATCCAAACAGCATATCAGCGGAATAGCGGTATACTCCGTCCAATAACCCTAAACCTTCCTTGATTCTTTTGCCCTCAACCAAAAATACGGGCCAGATAAAGTCGTCCGCGGACAAAAATGTCTGCCGGTATTTCATCCGTGTTTCTTCATCGATCCTACGATATCTGAATCGCTTGAACATTTTTTTCATAACCCCTTTTATAAAGTTTTTCAGCCGTGTGCTTGCCATAAACATAAATAACCAGGTGCCTGGGTATTTTTTTATAAATTTTTAAAAAAGCTTCAACGGTGGACGCACTGCTGAAAACAACTGCGGCAAACTGTTTAAGAACAATTTTAGGCTGAAACTTATATTTGGTCCGGTAAATTATTTTAGTTTCAACTTGTGATATCCCATGGATTTTATTGTCCGACAGATTAGAACAAGGATACAGAAGTTTCTTAAACTTCAATCTCTTAATAAATTCCGATAAAATATCTGAATCCGCCGATGGCGATTCATAATCTGTCCTATATCCAAATCTTATAATTTCTTTTGATGTGTATGAACCTATGCTGATTATTTTTTTACCCGCGGGGACGGGATATCTGCTTAAAAATATTTTGACAGCCTGTTTGCTGGTAAAAACAAATCCGTCATATTTACTTACATCAACACTGAAATCTAACGGCAGTATTTCAATCAGAGGATAATGAAAAATTTTGCCCGGAACAATTGCATTAAACGGGTCAAGCCCGGTAAAAAGAACTTTATCCCTTCTTTTAAGCAGTCCGGCGGTTTTGCCGATAATAGCTATTAAGGGGGATTTTTGTTTTGTATGTTTCAGGCTGATCAAATTTGTTGCGATTATCTGCTCATCAGCATAGCCTGCTTTATAAATAAGAGTAGCGGGCGTTTCCGGCGGTCGGCCCATTTTTATCAAAGTATCGCTGATATCATTAAGTTTTGACGCGCCCATATAATAAACAAGTGTTTCTTCCTCAGCTTTTTCTGAACTCTTTGCGCTATGCCCGCTCAGTAAAGTCAGACGACTGCACAACCCGCGCATAGTAAGGGGGATTCCGGATGAGGCGGCGGCGGCTTGAACCGCGCTGATTCCGGGAATAATTTCAACATCAATATGCCTTTCCTGAAGATATCTCATTTCCTCGCCGCCGCGGCCGAATATAAAAGGATCGCCGCCTTTAAGCCTCGTTACAATTTTGCCCTTTTGGGCTGCTTCATATACCATTGCATTTATTTCATTCTGCGGGAAAGCGCGTTTCCCTTTACGCTTGCCTACATATATTTTTTCAGCAAAAGGATATCTTGAAAGAAGTTTTTTATCTATCAAATCATCGTAATAAATACTATTCGAATGATTCAATATATTATCCGCCTTAAGGGTTATCAATTCGGCCTGCCCGGGCCCCGCGCCGGCAAGATAAACTTTACCAAAACGGTGCCTTTCATCAATTCTGCCGAAAGCAACTTTTAAATCGGGGCGGCGGCTCTTCGCCGAAACCGCTAGATTCCCCTGCAGAGGATGAGTTTCAAAAGACAATATCTCAGTTATCATATAATCCAAGTTCATTCTTTTAAGCGCGCAGGTGGCGACAACAAGCGCATCAATTATTCCTTTCTCAATAAAACCAACGCGTTCTTCAACAGTTCCCCGTAAGGGGATTATTTTTAGATCCGGCCTTATGCTTAATATCTGTCTTTCTCTTTCCGAAGAACTTGTGCCTATTTTTGCTCCAATAGGCAGTTTCTTTAATGTGATGCCATTTTTTGAAACAAGAGAATCTGTTTTATCAAATGCCGCAGTAAGCGCTATTATTTCCAAACCTTCTTTTAACTTATAGGACAGATCCTTTGCGGAATGAACAGCAATATCCGCTTTACCTGAAAGAAGCAGGCAATCCAGCTCTCTTGTAAAAAAATCGTCCGGGATATCCGACATCAATGATATCTCCTTATGCTTGTCACCATAACTTTGAACAGGAATAACAGAATACTCAAGCCCCGGTAAAGCCGACATTACTTCTTCTACCTGAATACGGGCTAATTTACTTGATCTGGTTGCTATCCTTAATTTACGAAAGGGCATAAAACCGGCTGATCTCCGTTTCAATTATTTTTTCAACTTTTTTAATTTCACAGCTCCTGATATTCTTATTTAAGGCTATCCTTTTCTCTATATCTTCTATGTTATACAAACTGACACCGCGCATTAGGGCTATTTCAGGATCTATGTCACGCGGGACTGCAAGATCGAACAAAGTGATATTGCCCGCCTTTATCAAATCTCCTTTTTTAATGATCAAATGCGGAGCCGAAGTTGCTGATACCACAATATCTGATGCGCCTATAGCGCAGGGGAGCTCACCGAATTTTACAGTTTCACAACCATATTTTTTACCCATTTCTAACGCCTTATTGTAAGTTCTATTAGCAATGAAGATTGTTTGGTTTCCTTTGCCGCTGAAGTATTTTATCACCGATTCATTAAGATTGCTCACTCCTATTATTGTTATTCCTGAGGTTGAAATATCTATATTGTCCTGTTTTAATATTTCTATCACAGCATATGCATGCGACATTGCGCCTTTTGAAATGTTGGTCTGAGTCCTTATCCTTTTACCCACTTTCAGGGTATGCTGGAAAAGTCTGTGCATTTCGGCGGATAATCTGGAAGTATTCCGCGCGTTCTCATAAGCTGCCCGGACCTGAGCCTGAATAGCTGTCTCACCTATGATTGCCGATTCAAGACTGCTGACGACTCTGAACAGATGCCTTACAACATCCTCAGGCGCAAATCCTTCCCCATGATATAACTCTATCCGGTTACAGGTATGAAGCATAACCGCATTATTCTCCGGCAGCTTTATTCCGGAATAATATCTTTCCCTTTCTTCAAGGGAATGCTTTAAATCCTTACTTCGGCATGTGATCATTTAAATAGTCTTTTATCCCGTTTCTCCACTCAACTGTCTTTTTAACATTTTTCCCGCCGGAAGAAACCGCAACAACCATACTGCCTTTTTTATAAATCGCGGAAGATATAAAATCACAATTGGCCGGGTCATCGGCCACATTGACCAATAATCTTTTTTTATCAGCGTCTTTTTTTATGCGGGCATTAAGCTTTTTATCATCTGTGCAGGCATAAACAAGAAAAAATCCTTTAAGATACTTAGGGGAATACTCTTTTTTAATGCGCTTGAAACCGCTTTTAATTATTTCATCGGAGAATACGGGCGCAAGCAGGGCGATTGCGCTTGTAAATTTTCTAAGCGTCTGAAGTTTTTGAAAAGCGACCCCACCCCCTCCGACAATTAATATTTTTTTGCCCGTGATATTTAAGGAGACAGGAAGAAAATCCATTCGTTATAAATAATATTCCAGAAATACTTCTTTAATTTTAAGCAAATCAACCACTTTTTCCACATCCGCGACGCAATTTCCGTTCTTAGGTATCTGCAGGTCAACCGAATATCTGCTCAGATTATTTTCTCCGACATTGATTACCAGTATCTCGTTTGGCTCATTTAACAGACGCAGCGCTTCCAGGTCATAATCGTCGGCATCGTCTATTGTTGTGATAAAAACCAGTCCGCAATCGGTCATGATCCTGGCAAGCTCGCCAAGCCTTCTTATGCGCTCATCTGAATCCTCGAAGACATCCGAATACAGCCCTTTATCTATATTGGTTATGCCGAGGTAATACGTATTAAATTTGCGGTTGAACAGCTCTTTTTCCAGGGCTTTTGCTATTTCTCTTTTTCCGGTACCGACTGCCCCGGTCAAGACAACAAACTTGGCTTTATGCTTCTGTTTTTGTGTTCTGTCTGCGTATGTGACAGCGCCCTTTTCCCATATATTTTCGCGCTGGCGAATATGCTGTTTTAATATAGAATCCTCAGTGGGCTCATTCTCCAGGATAATTCCACCCCCGGCGATCTCATAATTATCAATAATCACAAATCGCCCTGTCTCCTCATTTTCAGTTGCAAGGTCAAAAGCCAGTGGCTTTGAAGTTTCAAAAACACATTCCGCGACATCATGCCGTTCGAGTTCCTGTTTATTTTTAACAGTGCTGAGATCGGAGGCATCAATCGCATTTCTTATTTCCACAAGCCTGACAGCGGCGCGGCTGCTGGCAAGCTTGAGCTTATATATTTTATTTTTGATCATTGGCACCCTGCCAACCCAGAAAATATTTGCGGCGAACCGAGCACTGAGATTCACCGTCATGTCTTCGTCTTTCACCATCATTTCACCCGGTTTTATGTAGACCTGCGACTGGAGAGTGAAACCGACGGCCTGGCCGGCATAGGCTTTTTGCGCGGCTAAGGCATTAAATTTTTCAATTGACTTTATAACCGCTTTTTTATGTGATGGAAGAAATCTTATTTTTTCTCCGACTCTAACCGAGCCGGATACAACCGTTCCCGCGATAATCCGGCGGTCGTCATTATCCTGAGTAAATTTGTATATATCCTGCACAGGGAAACGAAACGCTATTTCATCCTGTTTTTTTTCATTAGGGAACTCGTCAAGCTGTTCCAAAACCGTCCGGCCGAGGTACCATTCCATATTTTTTGATTGAACAGCAATATTGTCGCCATTGCGGGCGCTAACCGGTATATAACTTATAGGTATGACATTTATGCGCTTAAGGAATTCTGAATAGTTTATCATTATATCATCAAACACTTCCTGTTTGTAGCCTATAAGATCCATTTTATTAACAAGCACAGTAACCTTTTTGATTCCGAGCATCGCGATCATATGCCCGTGGCGTTTTGAATTTTCCTGAATCCCTTCAGCTGCGTCTATAACAAGTAAGGCTGCTTCCGCCCGGGCGGCGCCTGTTATCATATTTTTCAGAAATTCAATATGCCCAGGCGCATCGATAATTATGTAGTCCCTTTTTTTTGTCTTGAAAAAACAGCGGGCAGTATCGATTGTGATCCCCTGGGCCTGCTCATCTTTTAGTGCATCCAGTAAAAAAGCATACTCAAACGGACGGGCATTCTTTCTGCACGTTTCCTTGACCTGCTCCAGTTTCCCCTGAGGCAGAGAGTCTGTATCCGCAAGAAGCCGGCCGATCACCGTGCTCTTACCGTGATCCACATGCCCTACTATAACAATATTTATCTGCTGTCTGTCGTTTGTCTTCATACTGCCCGCCTACATATATCCGTCACGGCGAAGCGTCTCAAGCCCGCCGCCGTCTTCTTTATCCTGCTCCCGCCCCGACCTTTCCGCAATATTTGAAAATTTGCCGCTGCTCAGTTCCTCAATTATTTCTTTAGCGTTCTTAGCCGTAGACTGCACAGGTTTTGTGCAGGGATGACATCCTAGAGATCTGTAACGCAGGCCTTCTCCTTGATCATAATATAATGATACCGTAGGAATATTTTCTCTTTCAATATATTCCCATATATTCAGCTCTGTCCAATCCAAAAGAGGATGTATACGAACATGCGTACCGGGAGCAAAATCTGTTTTGAACTGATTCCAAAACTCCGGAGGCTGGTCGCCGACATCCCATTCGTTATTCTTATCCCTGGGGGAGAAATATCTTTCCTTTGAACGGCTGCCCTCTTCATCCGCGCGAGCCCCGACTATTACACCTGTATACGGTTCCTTATTTAAGTCAAGTACATACTGCTTTTTTTTAAGATCCATTCTATATCTCGGCCACTCCCCCGAAAGGGTGTGTTTTAACGCCTCACTCTTTAAATTCCTGCAACATGCTATCCTGTCTATTTTCCCGTCAGGAAAAGTCTGTTTTTTATCCAGAGCTTCTCTATTTTCGCCATAGATCATATTCAAGTGCCATTTAATTGCCAATCGATCCCTGTACTCGATCATTTCGGGAATCTTGAAATGCGTATCTATATGGACAAGCGGTATGGGAACATGGCCGAAAAATGCCTTTCTTGCAAGCCATAAAAGAACCGTGCTATCCTTGCCTACGGACCAGAGCATGCAGATATTCTTAAAATCTCTGTATGCCTCCCTTAAAATATATACGCTTTGCGCTTCCAGTTTTTCTAAATTATACATCTTTCTTTTCTTCCTGTTTTTTATCTCCGGGGATACTTCCCTGTCTATGCAGCCCGCATTCTTTCTGCGTTGAGTTTTCCCACCACCATCTGCCGGCACGCGCATCATCTCCCGGCTTCACCGCTTTTGTACAGGGCTCGCAACCTATACTCGGATAACCTTTATCATGAAGCTTATTATACGGCACTTTATTCGCGCGGATATAATCCCATACCTCATTTTGGGTCCAATCCGCCAAAGGGTTTATCTTATATAAACAAAAAGTTTCGTCCCATTCAATTATCTGCACCGCGGCCCGGGTTACCGCCTGATCCTTTCTCAAGCCGCATATCCATGCCTTTTGAGAAGAAAGTTTTTTTCTTAAAGGTTCTATTTTCCTGACAGAACAGCATAATTTTCTTTTCTCTATGCTTTCGTAAAAAAGATTAGAGCCGTATTCTTTTTCCATTTTCTCAACAGCGGCGGCATCAGGGCGCAGGACTTCTATCTTTATTTTATATCGTTTCTCTGTTTCATTGAGCGCATTATGTGTTTCAATAGGCAGCCGGCCCGTATCCAGCGTGAATATTTTAATACCGGCAGTATTTTTACACAGCATATCCGTTAAAACCTGGTCTTCCGCACCCAGACTGGACGAAAAAACTATCGTCCCCGGGCTAAATTCAGTTGTCGCCCACTTGAGCACCTCTTCGGGAGCCATGCCTTTCAACAGCCTTTGCCATTCCAGCGCTTTTTTATTCATATATATTCCCTTTTTCTTATGCGTCAAAATACTGATACATGGAGAAATATCTCTCTCCCGAATCCGGCAAAATAGTCACCACTGTTTTGCCTTTACCCAATTCCCGGGCGACTTTCAGGGCGGCCCAGACAGCTGCGCCGGAAGAAATCCCCGCAAACATACCTTCTCTCTTAGCCAGAAGCTTTGAAGTTAAAAAAGCATCTTCATCACTAACCTGGATTATTGAATCTATGATCTCCCTGTTTAATATTTCAGGAATAAAGCCGGCGCCGATGCCTTGTATTTTGTGCGCTCCGGGTTTCCCGCACGATAAAACCGCACTGCGCTGCGGTTCAACCGCAACTATTTTTATTTCAGAACTATGTTTTTTCAAGATCTCGCCTACACCGGTGATAGTCCCTCCCGTACCGACGCCGGCGACAAAAGCATCTAATTTTCCTTGAGTGGCTGCCAGTATTTCAAGTGCCGTTGCCTGACGATGGGCTTCGGGATTCGCCGGGTTCTTAAATTGCTGCAGCAGAAAAGCTCCGGGGGTTTTCCTGAATATCTCCTCCGCTTTTTTAATAGCGCCGTTCATCCCTGCTTCGGGCGGGGTAAGCACGACTTGCGCGCCGTAAGATTTAAGTATGAATATTCTCTCCAGGCTCATTGCCTTAGGCATAGTGAGAACGCATTTGTATCCCTTAACCGCGGAAATCATCGCCAGGCCTATTCCGGTGTTGCCGGAGGTAGGTTCAATAATAGTGGAACCTTCTTTAATCATGCCCTTTTTTTCCGCATCCTCAATCATAGAAAAACAAATCCTGTCTTTCACGCTGCCGCCGGGATTAAAATATTCCAGTTTTGCTAAAATCTGAGCAGATTCCGTTTCGACCAATCTATTAAGCCGCACTAAAGGCGTATTTCCTATCAATTCAACAACATTTTCTGCGATCCTATTTGTAAAAGACATTATGCTTCTCCCTTTTTCAATTGCGATTCGTCATAAACAGCAACACATATGATATCACTAAAGACAATATCGGCGTAATTGCCCAAACTAGAAATGTTTTCCTGGTCAGATGCGAATCCAGAGTCGATTTATGCCCATTCTTTAATGCGCTGACGGCAAAAATAGAACATATATTCAACTGAACTAGGGATTGAGGTATCCCCAATAATGACGCGCAAATCAATAATGTCGCGGTAACAAACGAGACCAGGACGCTGGAAAATGTTCCCAACGGCACAAGCTCTCTCCCTACAGTATCAAGATTCCCTTTACCCATGAGCGCAGCGCCCAAACCAAAGACCGGAGCGATCAGTATTATTCCCGGAATTATATTAATAATTCCGGCACCGAATAAAGGCCCCACAACATTTGCAACATTATTGGAGCCAATGGCAAAAGCGACATAACAGCTGACAATAACAGCAGTAATTTTTATTTTTTCCTCATGGGCAAATAATTTTTCATAAATGAATAAATTTCCCGGCCGGGGCGGATAAATAATCCTGTACAATAAAAATGTCAGAAGATACGATAAAACAGGCAGGATTATCCAGACCGGCAGGATTTTGTAAAATAAAGTCTCAAAATAAAGATGCTTGAAATATAGCCCGGCTCCGGCGATCGCCCCCACAGTTACCTGACTGGTAGATTGAGGAATCTTCAAAAGATTGGCTAAAAACATGCATAAAGAGGCCGAAAAAATTATTACCAGAGTGGTATTGAAACTCAGGCTTTCCTTCGGCAATAGATTCTTCCCCAAAGTCCGACTGACATTATTGCCTAATGCAAGAGCTCCTAATACAACGAAGACACTGAAGTATATTATTGTTGCTCTTCTTTTTAGCAGCCGGGCTCCAAAAACTCCGGCGAATGAGGGCGCAATGCCGCTGGCCCCCATATTCATCGCAAAAAAGATTACTGCGCTAATCAGTAAAACTAATTTAATCAAGTTTATGAACCTCTCTTAATATTCTGCTTTTTACTCACATTTATTATCCTTTACAGACAATCACTTTGAATGTTTCGCCCAAAGATTCCACTTTTATAATTGTGTGGCCTTCTTCTTTAAGGCTTCTGGGCACATTGATAATAGCATCTCCTTCATCCAAAATAATTTCAAGCAAGTCGCCTTTTGCCAGAGTTGCCAGCGCGGCTTTTGTCTTAACAAAATTCATTGGACACGAGACTCCCTCAAGGTTTATCTTTTTTTTTGTGTTAAATTCCATTTAACAGATCCCCCTTTACTTTTTCTACGCCTATACGGTCTATCATATGGCCGAAACGCTCTTTTTTCCTGCCGTTCTTCTGATAATATCTGATAGACTTATCTATTAACGTATCCAGCTGCTCTTTATTTAGAACTTTTTTCAGTAGCGTTCCCAGGCGGGGAATTTTCCCCATTGTTCCGCCGATAAACAAATTATAACCTTTTTCCGCAGCAACCCATGAATTCACAGGGCAGGCGGCTGTGCAGATACTACAATTAATGCATTTATCTTCCAGAAGGAGATACTCCGCTTTCCCATTTGAATCAATCTTTTTTTCTATGGCTTTTGTCGGACATATATTAACGCATAGTCCACAATCAGTGCAGGATGATTGCGTCCAGAAGGGGAGAATTGCGCCCATTACACCAATATCATTTTCTGTTGCCTTTGCGCAGTTATGAGGACAGCCCGTCACGGATATTTTAAATTTATGAGGCGTGTCTTCTCTGAAATATTTAGCATCAAGTTCTTTTGAGATAGATTTCGTCTCAGCAATTCCCCATCTGCAAGTTACACTCCCGGGACATGCGACTATTATTCTGATTCTTGGTCCGCACGCACCCATATAAACCTCGACGGTTTCCAGTTCCATCCTCGCCTTTTCAAGATCTGAGTAATGTACATTATGAATTTCAATTCCCTGTCTTGTTGAAAGATGAAGTTCGCCGCGCCCGTATTTATCCGCGATCTCTGCGATTTTCTTTATCTGCAAAGAATTATAATCTCCCCCTACAGCCCGGAGCCGTAGCGCAAAGTATTCTTTCTGTTTCTGCTGTATCATTCCTACTTTCTTTAATGCCGCAAGATCAAACTCTTTTTCTTTCATACTAATTCTTCTCCTCAATAACTAACCTTTCCTCCGTAATCTGACCTTTGTTTACCCTGAACGCCTTAACATCCTTTTTATCAGTGGCTAATGAAACTATCACGTAAATAATGTTCCGGTCAAATGCAAGTCTAATATCTTCATCAGACGGCCGGGCTGAAGTTTCCGGATGAGTATGATAAACCGCGATAAGCTCCAGACTTTCCTGCCTTATTTTTCTAATTACCGCAAACTGTTCGGCCGGATCCAATGAAAAATGCTCACT
Organism: Candidatus Omnitrophota bacterium; assembly: GCA_013791745.1. Lineage (NCBI taxonomy): Bacteria > Pseudomonadati > Candidatus Omnitrophota > Candidatus Omnitrophota bacterium. The sequence goes on along the minus strand of VMTH01000096.1, from coordinate 659 downwards.
GCTATTATCCATGTTCGTCATAGGATAATTTTTAATTATTATATCACCTCTTCCGGCAAGATATCCGCAGGCTTCACACGGTTTTTCTTTTTCTCCCTGATTAAATATTTTTTCAACTATACCTTTAGAGATTTTCATGAATTCTTCCTGCCTGCATTTATGTCACAAACCGGTTGCTCGTAATCTTTCAATTCTGTGATAGCCGGATTTTCAGAACAAATCGGGCAATCATTATTTTTTCCTAATTTTATTGTCCTGAACTCCATATTTAAAGCATTAAAAACCAGCAGGCGATCTGTCAGAAGTTCTCCCTGCCCAGTCAGATATTTCAAGGCTTCCGCAGCTTGTATTGTACCAAGCATCCCCGCGACCGCGCCCAGCACGCCGGCCTGAGAACAAGTGGGCACGGCATTTTTTGGGGGCATATTCTGGAAAACGCATCTGTAGCAGCTGTGACCCGGGACATAAGTCATTGTCTGCCCGTCAAATCGCAAGATCCCCCCGTGCGAAAACGGTTTTCCGGCAAGCACGCAAGCGTCATTTATAAGAAACTTCGCGGGAAAATTATCCGTACCGTCTATAATAAAATCATAATCCATGATAATATCTAGTATATTGTCTGCAAATACTCTTTCCGGATATGTTTCAATCGTTATTTC
>VMTH01000095.1 GCA_013791745.1 Candidatus Omnitrophota bacterium | reverse complement strand
GTAGAAGAAAATGTCCCGCTTGAAAACGCCGTCGGGTATGTGCTGGAGCTACTCCAAACCTTTTTCATATCCGTTAAATATATCTCCTGTGAGCCAAGCTTTACCCCTGTTGAAGTTCCGGCGTTCCAGTCAACCGAATTGGTATTCTGCCAATAATAATACTCGCCCTTCAAATTCTCGCAATCCAAAAACTCGTCTTCCACCGCCATATCTATTTTCTGACACGATGAGCCGTTAAACGCGATAACGCCCTTATTTGACAGGAAATTGACCATTCCCTTATCATCTTGAAGGGTCTGTGCCGAAAACACGCCGTAATCGTTGTTTATACGCTGTGGTGCGCCCCAATCTGTATAATTATGTCCGAACAATCCCCACAGGCTATACTTTTTCGTGCCTATAAGGGCATTACGTGAGCTATGAAGCCCCATAAGTATATCGCCGTCCTCATAGCCCATAAACTCGTAATTTGCTTCAGGATATGAAGCCACGAGCGTGGGGTCAGAGCCGTCCGAATTATACCTTATCTTTGAGGCGTTATCGTAGAAATTGCCGAAAAACAGCTTATTGTTATGGGAGCATATATACTTGCCGCGGATAGTATCTAACTCAATCTCGCCGTATAGCTTATCGTTATAAGTATTGCCGTCAAAGTAAAACACATAATCTATGCCGTTTGTGAAAAACATCTTGTCATTATAGACGGTTGCCTGTAACGGATTAAGTCGCCACGACAGCCCGCTTCTGATTAGCACCCATTCAGTTTTGGTGATAGTGTAATAAAGAGCGTCCTCAAAACTGCCGATAAAATACTTCTCGCCGTTACTGCGTTCAAGACTCCATAATGCCTGACAGGTCTTGCCGGCTACTGGATAAGATGATATTGCCGTTATCCCGCCGCGGGTCTTGAAGCCGTTACCCTCATCAAATAAAATGTTATCTGCCGTTGTGCAATATCCGTCGCCAATCAAATTCTCGGAATGTTTCGTATCAAGACCTTTTGAAAAATCTCTTTGATTATGTGAAAACAATTCTTCCTGTGAATATACAAGAGTATTTGCAAAAATAAATAAAAGTAAAATTATTTGTTTCATTTTTTTACTCCTCTGATTTTATTTTTGTAATAATTCTCCCATTCTTTTCTACCGAAGTTAGTTTTGGGATGGCAACTAACACAAAGAGAAACTAAATTATCAGGATTGTTATTTTGTTTGCAATAATCGATATGGTGTATTGCAAGTTTTCTTTTTAACTCATTTTGAGTTTTACCACATTCTTGACAAATAAAATTATCTCGTATTCTAATTCTTTCTTTCAGTTGTTTATTGAATTTTAATCCGTATGGCTCAAATGATTTTCCGCCTTGCCAGTTTGGGTGGGCTTCCCCCCGATTGTTTTGGCTTAACCATTCGGCATAACATTTTCTTGAACAAAATTTTCCACGATTATATTTTTCAGAACATTGTTTTGCATAGAAGTTTTTATTACAAATTTTACAACTTACTTTCCTTCCTCCACCTTCCCACGGCGCGCAGAGTAGTAATACCGTTATTATCCATTTCATCACTGTTGTCTGGGATAGAGCCGTTTGTTCCAGTAAAAATCTGGGTTCTTCTCTAATTCCGTTATCTGCTTTTGTATCAACGCAAAGTAATCAGCCGTTTGACCGCCACTGCATAACTGGACTACTCCCATAACTATTAACTGATGGAAGCTCACCAATTGAGGATATTCGTCAAAAGGCACATCCGTATCACTTGAAAGCGTGTCCGGCTGTTTAATATACTCAAATACAAGACTTATTGAGGTCGTTGAGTATGTAACCGAGCAAACAGGCGATAATCCTATCTTATTGCCCCTCTGATAGTAGTAAAGTGGCTGTCCCGCCGACTGCTTCTGCCAATTAACATTCTCTGCGTCCAAATCATCTATGCTTTTATATTGTAATCTCTTAAATGCGGTAGTTGACGGCGAAATCCAGAATGACACCTTTTCTAATGTTAGGCAATCCGACGGCAGGGCATATTCCCTCTGATTTAATACAGTATAAGTGGAATACTTGCCCAATATGAACCGCCCCTGAGATACTATCTGATTTTGTATGATATTGACCTTGCTGTTTAATGCAGTATCACTCCAATAGTATTCAGCCGATGACGGCCCCGTGTCTTTCAATGTTTCCCGTATCTGTGTTCGCATCTCTCCGAGATTAAGCGCATACGCTTGCGATAGGCAGAATATCAAAGAGAAAAATAGTTTTCTCATATCATAACCCCCTTATCTCTGTTTTATTGTGCGATTAAAGTACCCCGCAGAAATCCAAGAGCTTCCTATAACCTCAAATCTGATAGCAGTATCAACTTCACCTACAACCAACGGAACTTCCATTACTTCTTTTGTGGCGGTTGTAGTGACCTTTTTCTGATACCCTATATCTGATGTTGACAAGGCCCCTTTTCTTATATACATACTTGTTGCCCCCGCGCCAAATGTTACATTAGTGTTGAATCCAACAACGTGATGCGTATAACCGGGTTTTGGAACAGGAATTATCTCTATCATTCCCAATATATGGTCAAGTCCAACAGTAACCGTATTCGTGGCTGAATGTATAGTTGTTGCCGTAGTATTCCCTGTTATTTCAGATGTCAAATTCCCTTCATAACATTCGGGGTCTATAACTGCAACAAGTCCTGCCTCACAACCAACAGTAAGATTAGGGATAGCATTCAAGTAATCCACAAACTCGCCAATAGTGTTTTTGTCGCTATCGGCATAGACAAAGTGAGTAGTTCCCGCAGAAATACCCGCTGTTTGCGTGACAGACATTGAAGACACAAATCTCTTAAATGAAATCGCAGTTGTAGTTGCCCCACCAGTCGCATAAAGAGAGAATCCCCTTGTTATTCTTGTAGACTGTGAAGAACTATAAGAAATACCATCCTGCACCATCCACGCAGAAACTGGGAGCGATAAACCCAATAGCATTATTGCTATAATATATTTTCTCATTACTTCCCCCTATTTTTCTTAACTTTCTTTTTAACCGCGGGCTTAACTACGGGCTTTTCCTCTTCAATAGGCTTTGCCACCTCAACCGGTTTTTCCGCAACTTTCTCTATTGGCTTCTCAATAGTTTCACCCATATCAATCGTAAAGATTTGGGGCGTAGATGAAGAAATGCCGACTACTTTGTGCCCTTCTCTCTGTAATCTCTCTACCTCTTCCATATCGCTTGTCTCTTTATAATTCTTCATCTACCCTCCCCATTTCTTACTGACAGTCCGTAAAACTCAGTTCTTTCCAGCGGTGTCCTACTCCGGCTATATTAGTGAATACAAGTTTAATTATATCACCTATAGCCAATGATCGTGTCGTTGCACCGAGACTTAAACAACTATTCGTAACCGTGCCGTTATCGCTGATAGTTACCGTTCCCGAAGAACACATAATCGTAACTTCTGTTCCCAGAGCATAAACAGCCGTGTTCGTTGAAATAAACGGTGTCGCCGCCGAAACAAGAGTGAAAACCGGAACTTTGTCAGATCCACTCGACCGGATAACAGTAAATCCATTTGTTATCGTGGCCATTGTTACCGATGTCGAAACTATAACAGCAGACGTCGGCGTCCTAATCGTAAGCCCATCCGTAAACGTCATATCGCCATCAGTAAGCGTTATATCACCCTGAGTAAGACCGATGTCATACCCCGCTTTGAACTGATAATTACTCGCAGGATTTGTAGTCCCCGCAAATGCGCATGAGCTTATAAAAGCCATTGCAATTATTATCTTTTTCATCCTTCCTCCTATTGATTCCATTTCGTGAAATCATTGTCAACCTTATCCCTCTTTTTCCTAAGGACTAAATCTTTTTCCTCTTCTTTCTTCTCTTGCAGGCAGAGCTTACAATACCAGAGACCCTTATATTTCGTTAGCGGAATCGTGGTCTCCGCGCACACATCACACGTCCCTTGTACTGGAAACTCTGCCATTAAGATTTACCTTACGTTGTCGGGAAATTCGAGCCTACAAGAGTCCTGAAGTTTTTAACTCCAACACCTATCGTAATACCGAAAGTCGCTTTCAGCGTTTTGGTTTCCTTGTCCTCGAAAAAGTCGAAGTCAGGAGAATCCGAAGCATACATTATAAGTCCTTCTTTTCTAAGAAGAGCCCAAGATGTAGCCGTGCTCATCCTCGGATTAACTATAATTTCATAAGCACCCTTCAACGGGTTCTTATCATTGTTGTTATTTCCGGGAATAAGTGTCGAATTGATAAGCTGGTCAACATCAAGCTCAAGCGCCTGAGGCACCATGATCTTTTTGTTCTGACTGTTATCAAAAGGAGCACCATTCTCCTGTTT
>VMTH01000094.1 GCA_013791745.1 Candidatus Omnitrophota bacterium | reverse complement strand
GAATGAACAGCTCACTCATTTCAAGAGCGAGGGGAAACTGCTTGAGGCGGAGAGGCTCCGCCAGAGGACGCTCAACGATATAGAGATGCTGGAAGAGACGGGTTATTGCCACGGCATAGAAAATTATTCATTACATCTTTCGGGCCGCAAACGCGGTGAGCCGCCTTACTGCCTTATGAATTATTTTCCGCGGGATTATCTGACGGTGATAGACGAATCGCACGTGACGCTGCCGCAGCTGAGAGGCATGTGGGCGGGCGATGCCGCCAGAAAAGCAAATCTCATTGAATTCGGTTTCAGGCTGCCGACGGCCGCGGACAACAGGCCTCTGCGTTTCGGCGAATTTGAGGCGATGACGGAAAAAGTCATATATTCTTCGGCCACGCCCGCGGATTACGAATTGAAAAAGAGCAGGGATTTTCTCGTGGAACAGCTCATAAGGCCGACGGGCCTGACGGATCCCGAGATCTTTATCAGGACGATGGAGAACGCTCCCGCGGATCTTGAAAAAGAACTGACGACCCTGAAAAAGAATAACGAGAGGGCTCTTGTAATAACACTGACGAAAAGAATGGCGGAAGACCTGAGTTTTTATTTCATATCCAAGGGGATAAAAACGCATTACCTGCACAGTGATATAGACACGCTGAAGAGGATAGAGATACTCAATGACCTGCGGCGGGGGAAGGTGGACTGTATCGTCGGGGTGAATCTGCTCAGGGAAGGCCTTGACCTGCCGGAGATAACCCTTGTGGCCATACTTGACGCCGATAAAGAGGGCTTCCTGCGCAGTCGCACATCCCTTATCCAGATCTCAGGCAGGGCGGCGAGGAATATCTCGAGCCGTGTTATTTTCTATGCTGACAGTGTGACGAATTCAATGAAGAGCGCCATGGATGAGATGTCCCGCCGCCGCGCTCATCAGGTGGAATATAACCGCCGCCACAAGATCACGCCCAGGTCCATACAAAAGATCATTTCGCTGGACACGGAGCTGATAAAAAAATCAAAAGAAGGCGCTTACGGCCTGTTAAAAGAAAATCTGGACAAATTCACTTCGTCTAACCCTGATCTTCTCAATCAGCTGAAAAAGGATCTGCGCGAGGCCGCGGATAATCTTGATTTTGAGATGGCCATTATCCTGCGAGATAAGATCCTGTCACTCGGCGGAAAGATCAAATAGCGCAGGAGTCTTTTGACAGTTTCTGTTTTTTTGCTTTGATATTTGATAGAATACACAACTATGAAATGTTTAAAATGCGGCAAAGAAAATAAAAAGAGCGCGGTTTACTGCAAATTCTGCGGAGAGAATCTTCAGACAGCGGAACAGCCTTTGACGGTGGCTTTCATGCTGAAATCGCTTTTTGTGATATATTCGCTCATCTTTACCGCCTACATGCTTTATCTCGCTCTTGAGAAACCGTTCCAGGCATTTGTTAACAATCTTGCCACAAAATAAATCCATCCGGCGGCTTAAAATAGGCATAACGGGAAAATTCGCCTCGGGAAAAAGCGAGGTGTTAAAGATATTTGCAGAATCCGGTTTTTTCGTCTGTTCCGCCGATGAAATAGCGCACATGCTTTTAGAACGGGGAAATCCTGTTTCGGGCGAAGTTTTGAATATCTTCGGCTCCGGCATTCTGGACACCGGGGGCTCCGTCAGCAGGAAAAAACTCGGCGAGCTGGTTTTTAATTCCGAATCCGCTATGAGAAAGCTTGAAAACATAATGCATCCGTCCATCAAAAGCGAAATGAAAAAAATCCTTGACGCTCATCCTCTCTGCGCCGCTGAAAACGCTCTCCTTTTCAAAATGGGGATGAGAGGCTGGTTTGACAAAATAGTTCTCGTGGGGTGTTCTGATCCGCAGCGCGAAAACAATATAGCGGAAAGGGGTATTTCCCCGGCCCTCGCGAAAAATATTTCTTTCTTTCAGGAAGACGGGTTCTATCCCGATGCCGATGCGGATTTTATCATAGAAAACAGCGCCGGCCTTGCGGCTCTGCGGAAAAAAACAAAAAATCTGATAAATTCGCTTTTGAAGGAGTAAGGAGCATTAACAACCGCCCACATTACTCATTTACTAAAATCGCTAAATATCTTAGAATTGCGGATAATCTGTTTTTCGCGCGCACGAATTGCGGATAATTTACGAATAGGCGTGGAGGTGGCTAATGATAAGAATGGATAATGAGGATAATTTAAGGGCCAGGATAAAAGTTATAGGCGTGGGCGGCGGCGGCTGCAACGCCATTAACAGGATGATCAATTCCAACATAAAGGGCGTTGACTTTATAGCGGCCAACACTGACGCGCTCGCTTTGAAGCAGTCCCTGGCCACATACAGGATACAGCTCGGCGAGAACAGCACAAAAGGCCTCGGAGCCGGCGGAAATCCAGAAATCGGCCGCACGGCCGCGGAAGAATCCAGGGACGTTATAAGGCAGGCCCTGGAAGGCGCCGATATGGTCTTTGTCACCGCCGGCATGGGCGGCGGCACGGGGACGGGCGCGGCTCCGGTTTTTTCAGCCATGGCCAAGGAGATGGGGATACTGACGGTCGCCCTGGCCACAAAGCCTTTCAGTTTTGAGGGCTCGGTCAGGATGAAACAGGCCGACGCCGGTTTTAAAAATCTTGAGGGCACCGCTGACACGATACTGATAATACCGAACCAGAAACTTTTTACGGTGATAGATAAGCGCACACTCATAGAAGAGGCCTTTAACACCGTTGACGATGTGCTCCGCCAGGGCGTTCAGGCGATAACGGATATAATCACTTCACAGTCTGTTATACAGGTGGACTTCGCGGATGTGAAAGCCATAATGAAAGACGCCGGCAAAGCGCTCATGGGTATAGGCGAGGGAAAGGGCGAGAAGAGGACTCAGGACGCCATAAACCGCGCCATGGACAGCCCACTGCTGGAGAATATCTCCATAGAGGGCGCGCGGGGGCTTCTGGTGAATATAACCGGCAATCCGCAGAATCTGACGATGTTCGAGGTGGCGGAGGCGATGGAGATCGTGAAGAAGGAGGTATCAAAGGAGTGCCATGTGTACTTCGGACAGACTTATGATTCTTCCATGGAGGACGATGTCAAGGTGACGCTCGTGGCGACGAATTTTGAGGAAAAATCCGCGCGGGACGACACGAAGCCGGATTATTTTGATGCGCAGTTTTCTGCTCCGGAAGAACCCGACGCTGTTGATGTGCCGCCGGCCATGCGGAAAAAAACTTACTGATGAAGATCAATAAATTATTTGAAGAAATGATAAGAAGGGGGGCCAGCGATCTGCATTTGCGGGTGGGGCTGCCGCCTGTCTTAAGAATAAAAAAAGAACTCGTCAGGACGGATTTCCCCCCCATGGGCAAGGATGAGCTCGCCGAAAATATCCTTGATGTGCTGGATGTAAAAAGCGCCGCTGATCTGAGGGAAAAACTCCAGTGCGATTTTTCCTACGCGATAGCGGGACTGGGCCGTTTCCGCGGCGCGGCGTTCTATCAGAGGGGAACCGTTGCGGCGGTTTTCAGGGCCATCCCCGACGCTCCTTCTGATTTTGAAACCCTGGGATTGCCGAGCTCTCTTCAAAAAATAACCGAAGCCAACGACGGCCTTGTGCTGGTGACGGGACCCGCTGGCCACGGAAAATCCACCACGCTCGCGGCGATGATCAGCAGCATAAACAACAGCCGCCACGCGCACATAGTAACGCT
>VMTH01000093.1 GCA_013791745.1 Candidatus Omnitrophota bacterium | reverse complement strand
CCCAGCACTTTTTTAAGAGCGATGTTCTGTTCCCATACATGAGGAAACTGGCGGATGAGTTCCGGCACCTTTTTTTCGCCGTATTTTTCGGCGATGAAAATCATCATCTTCTGTGATTGCTTATAGGCGAGATAGACCCTGTATCCCTCAAGATGAGAGAAAGATATCATGTCATCCGCGGCGAGCGCAAGCCCGTTAAGATAAATATCCCTGAGAGCCGCCGCGTCCTCCGGGTCCCATATATCGGAGCAGAATTCCGCCAGCCCCTCCTGCATCCACAGTGGGATGGGATAAACCATCGTCCTCACAAGGGACAAACTCCTCCAGAAACCTCCGTAAAATATGTCAAAACTGTTTATGTGCGTGTATTCGTGCCCTATGATGTGCCGCATTTCGCGGGGGGATGTGTAAAAAGGCATCACAAACCTGTTTTTCATGGGCTCGGAAAACACGCCCGTGCCACACCCGACGGGATAGAGCCTGTTGGACTGAAAATCAGGATGAGTTTCAAAAAAGAGAAAATTAGCTTTCTTTTTAAGGCGCACTCCGAGAAAATCGGATATCTCTTTTTCTGACCTTTCTATTTCCCCGGCGATCTCCTCCGCTTTGCCGCGCAGAGAGGGATAAAAATAAATCTTACAATGCTCTGTTTCGCAGCTTTGCCAGTCAAAAGTTTTTGTGTAGAGCTGATTCTTGCCGAAGCCCGCGCCGAGAGCGCTCCGGGCGAAAAAGGCGGAAAACGCCGTGAAAAAAAATATTAAAGTAAAAACGGGGGCTTTTGTCTGGCTGATAAATACCCCGCTGCCCGCGGCGTCCTCGTCCGCCGTCGGCACGGTCATTCTTTTTTCAGTATGTCGCCTATGCTGAAGCCCGTGGATTCGGTGGAATAATACTGCCGCATCGTTTCATGCTCTTTCTTTTTTTCCAGTTCTTTGATGCTTATTTCCACCTGAGAGCTGTTCTCATTCACCTTCACGATCACGCCGGTCACTTCCATGCCCGGGGTGAATCCGTCAAGATTTTCTGTTTTCTCATGAGCGACCTGTGAAATGTGCACAAAACCTTGAACGCCGTCTTTCATGTCCACGAGAATCCGGTCTTTTGTCGTACCGGTCACGGTGCCTGTGACGACACTGCCGCTGGAGAAGTCCTTAAAAGGATTATCTTCAAGCTGCTTTATGCCGAGATATAACTTTTGTTCGTCGGGTATTATCTCAAGGATTTTAGCCTTGAGCTCGGAACCTTCGCTGAACATATCCGCGGCGGAAGCGACCCTCTCTTTCCACGAGAAATCTTTCAGAAGGATAAATCCCTCGAGGCCATCGCCCACAGAAACGGTCATGCCATTTTTCACTATATGCGTGACCGCGCAGTCTATCACCTCTCCGACGGAATGTTTCTGAGTGTAAGCTACCCAGGGATTTTCCTGAGTGTTTTTAAGGCTGAGCGAAATCCTTTTAGCCTCGCTGTCAATGCTGAGCACCATCACTTCCACTTCCTGCCCGGGTGTGAGCAGGTCCGCGGGTTTGCTGTTCCTCGCCCATGAGATCTCACTCACATGCAGAAGCCCTTCCAGCCCCGGCGCGAGTTCCACAAAAGCGCCGTATTCAAGGATTCCCTTGACGATGCCCTTGTGTATGCTGCCGACCGTGTATTTCTCATTGATGTTGTCCCACGGATGCGGTGTGGTATCCTTAAGGCTGAGCGAAACCCTGTTTTTCGTCTTATTGAGTTTTGTCACCTTGACATTGATTTTCTGTCCTATCTGGAGCTCGTCCGCGACATTCTCGGTTCTCCCCCATGAAATGTCTTTTATGTGGAGCAGGCCCTCAAATCCGCCTATATCCACGAAAGCCCCGAATTTTGTTATTCCTTTTACAGTGCCTTCGCGCACGTCGCCTTCGCGCACATCATCCCAGAATTTATCCTGGTTCTTTTTATAATCTTCCTCGACGACATCGCGCCACGAGATGACTATATCGTTTTTCTTCTGGTTGAATTTTTTTATTTTTACCGGCACCGTTTTACCTATTGTGTCAGCTATGTTTTTGACAGGAGGATATCCTATCTGGGAATTCGGCATGAACGCCGTGATGCCTTTTACGGTGGCCTTGACCCCGCCTTTTATTTTTTCCGTTATCAGAGCCTCAAGCACGTCGCCCGCCTCAAACGCCTTTTCCAGCTCGTGCACTTCTTTGTATTTCTGTGCCTTAGCCCACGATAGCGTCGGATGGCCGTCCGTTCCGGACATATCGCAGATATACACTTCTATGTCCTGTCCCACGGAAACGCCGCCGATGGCCGGGATCTCCGAATGGGGGAGTATCCCCTCCACTTTCGCGCCTATGTCCATGAGGACGCCCACGTCCAGAGAAACATCAAGCACTGTGCCTTTAACGATACTGCCTCTTTCCAGCGCCGGTATCGCATTCACAACTTCATCCATCAAATTTTTCATTTCACTCATTCAACACACCTTCCTGGCGATATCCAATACAAGCTCTCGCGGGGAGGAAGCTCCCGACACGATGGCGAGCGGATATCTGATTTTATTTTTTTTAATTTCATCCGCTGATGAAATTAGCGCGACAGCACAGTGTTTTCCGACAATACCCGATAAGGTCATTGTGTTACTGCTCTTACTGTCACCGACTATTATAACCATTTTTGACTTTTTTGCAAGCGCCTCTGCTTCTTTTCTCCTTTTTTTGGCCTCACTGCATATCGTGTCGATCACCAGCGTCCGGGCGCTTTTGCCCAGTGCTTTAGCGGCTAAACTCACAAAAAGATCGCCGCTTATCGTGCTCTGGCATATGATCGCCCGACACCGGGCATAAGGAAGAGCGTCGGCATCAAGAGCTTTTGATATGACAGACACCTTCTCTCCTGCGCGGGAGACAAAGGCCTTCACTTCCGCGTGGCGGGGGTTGCCTATAATGGCTATTTCATAGCTTTTACGTTTAAGCTGTATTATGTCTTTGTGAATTTTTTTCAGTATGGGGCATGTGAAATCATGTACGATACAGCCCTTTTTTCGCAGCGACGATATTTCTTCAAGAGGCAGCCCGTGGGCCCTTATTATCATGTGCGAGCGCGGCGGGATCTCTTTCACGGAAGAAACGGTTTTCAAGCCCTTTTTTTTAAGCGATTCGATGACGAAAGAATTGTGTATGATATCTCCTACGCAGTAGACTTCATTCTCCGCAAGGAGCTTTTCCGCGCCCTTAACAGCCATGGCCACGCCGCCGCAGAAACCGGCGAAGCGGGCAATCGTCATCCGTTTTCGTTTCTTCGCAGCTGTTGTCATATTGTCAAGCACCCTGCCTGTCCGGCAGACAGGCGTTCCCTGTTCTCTCGAGGGCGTTTTTTATTTTTCCGCAGATACTTTCCGCCGTTTCCCTCGTATATGGCATTTTCCTTTCCGGCAGATCGATGGCATCGCCGATTCGAACCCTTATCCTTCCCAGCCTTCCCCAGCGGTTGGTGCCGGATATGAACACCGGTATAACAGGAACGCTCGTGTGATAGATCAGATAAGACACGCCTCTTTTTATGTCTCCTATCTTATCCGTTCCGCTTTTGTTGCGCGTGCCTTCGGGAAACACGGCTATGTTTTTCCCGCTTTCCGCCAGCGCTATCGCCCGGCGGAAAGCTTTACGGTCGAAAAATTCCCGGTTCACCGGAAAAGCATTCAGCGCCAGGATCAGAGCCCTGAACAGAGGATTGGAAAAAAGCTCCTTTTTCGCCATGAAATGTATCGGTTTTGTGGATATCGCGCCTATGACAGGGGGATCCAGATTGGAAAAATGATTGGCGCAGATCACGGCGCCGCCTCTCGGCACGGAGCCTTTTATGCTTCCCCTGAAAAGACCAAGCACGAGGAGCTTGAAGATTATCCTGAGAGAATGATAAACAATATTATTTTCCCGCATGCGTCACGATAATATTCGCCACTTCCTCAATAGACTTATTCGTCGAATCTATTACGAAGGCTCCTTTCGGTATGATAAGCGGGCACAGTCCCCTGTTCAGGTCAAGATTATCCCGTTGGTTGATGTCCTCCACGATCTCTTCCATTTTGACTTCCGCGCCTTTCTCGCGAAGTTCCGCCCAACGGCGGCGGGCTCTTTCGCTTATACTGGCGTCAAGATAAAATTTGTATTCAGCGTCGGGAAACACCACCGAACCTATATCCCTGCCTTCCATCACCAGGTTTTGTGCTTTTGAAAAAACCCTCTGTTTTTCTCGGAGAATTTTCCGCACCTCTCCGAGAGCCGCTATGATTGAAGTTTTGTTGGTCACCTGTCTCGTGCGTATCTTATCCGTCACATCCTCGCCGTCCAGAAAGATCTTCCCGTTATCAAGCCGTATCTCGGACTGCCCGGCGAGACCGATTATCTTTTCGGTGTCCGAAAAATCGCATCCGTTTTTCAGCACCTTGTATGTTACCGCCCGGTACATCGCTCCCGTGTCTATGTATGTGAAGCCGAGTTTTGCCGCCGCTATTTTCGCTATGGTGCTCTTTCCCGCGCCCGCCGGCCCGTCAATTGTTATCACTTTCATTATTCGCTCCTTATGTTTTTATGTGTCTGCCAAGTTCCTTAAAAAATCCGGGAAAAGATATTTCCACGCCTTTTGTGTCATCTATGACGCTTTTACCGTCGGCGGCAAGAGCCGCCAGCGCAAGCATCATTATGATACGGTGATCGGCGAAGCCCGATACGGCGGCGCCTTTCAGTTTGACCGGGCCCCTGATTATAAAACCGTCAGGACGCTTTGTTATATCCGCGCCCATTTTCCGGAGCTCGGAATAAGTGGCCTCTATCCTGTCGCATTCCTTGACGGCCAGCTCGCCCGCGCCGCTGATAATGGTTTTGCCTTCAGCCTGCGTCGCGCAAAGCGCCAGCAGAGGCACCTCGTCTATCATCGACGGCATGTCTTTTGCCGAAAAGACGGCGCCTCTGAGAGAGCTCTTCATCACTAAAATGTCGGCGACGGGTTCCTTCCCTAAAAATCTTTTATTGCTCAACCTGTATTTCAGCCCCATTTTTCCAAGCGCTCTCAAAAACCCCGCGCGCGTGGGATTCACACCGACGTCCAGGATCTTAAGGCGGCTTTTGAGGATCGCAGCGGCGCATATAAAAAAGGCCGCCGAAGAGATATCTCCCGGCACTTTTATCTTACAGGCTTTAAGTGTCTGCCCGCATTTCATCCTGATCTTTCCCGCGGCGGCGGAAATCCTCACGCCGAAAAGCTTCAGAATCCGTTCCGTGTGATCGCGCGAAATTATTTTTTCATTTATTTTTATTTCGCCCGACGCGCCGAGAGCCGCCAGGAGCAGCGCCGATTTGACCTGCGCCGACGGAACCGGCATCGTATAATTTATTCCATGGAGTTCGGCCTTTTTTAAACGCATGGGTAAACGGCCGTTTTTACAGGTGACGGAGGCCCCCATGAGCTTAAGCGGTTCCATCACTCTTTTCATCGGCCTTTTAGACAGCGAGCCGTCTCCGGTAAAAACAGCTCCCGCCCCCTGCCCCGCGGCGAATCCGGCGAGGAGCCGCACCGTTGTGCCTGAATTTCCGCAGTCCACGGGCTTGGCGGGCGTTGAGAAAGGCGCGCCCGTTACAGTTATTGTCGACCCCTTTTTTTTCACTTTCGCGCCGAAAGAGGCGACAGCCGAAAGTGTGGATTTACAATCGGCGCTCAGAAGAAAATTCTCTATGACGCTGGTGCCGGAGGCGGCGGATGCGAGCATCGCCGCGCGGTGGGATATTGATTTATCCGGAGGTATTCTAACGCTTCCGCTTATTTTTTTTGCCGGCTTGATTATCAGATTTTTCATAATTTCCGCTTATTTTTTTCAGCGTTCGCAGAGGGGATGTTTTTTTCTCAATGGATAGTATCATCGCGTCAAGGCTCTTCCTGAAATCCCGCGCGCGAAGGATCAGCGCTTTTCTGTTCTGAGCGAAAACAGCGCTCCACAAAGCAGGGCTGCTTTTAGCTATCCTTGTGATGCTCTCAAAACTCCCCGCGGCGGCGTCTCTGACGGAGGGATGTTTTTTTTCAAAACGGCAGAAGGATTCCGCGAAACAAAAAGCTATAAGATGCGGGAGATGGCTCGTGACAGATGTGAACGCGTCGTGCTTTTCCGGATCTATGCTCACGCATTCGGCGCCGGCGCCCGCCCAGAATCTTTGCAGGATCTTTCCGCCCTGAGCAGAAGAATTTTTACCTTTTGCTATGAAGACAACAGTCCCTTTGAAAAGATCGGAACGGGCGTTTTCAAAACCCGTCTTTTCGCTGCCAGCCATGGGATGGGCGCCGCAAAAAGAGACGCCTCTTTTTTTTGCCGCGGGAAAGAGAGACGCGCATATCTGCCTTTTCACGCTACCGACATCGGTCAGGAGCGCGCCTTTTTTCATAAAAGGTATTATTTTTTTGCCGAGTTCTATGATCGTGTCCACGGGCGTTGAGAGGAATATTATGTCACATTCACCCGCGCGGGACAGATCCGTTGAGACCTCGGAGCATATGCCGGATCTGAGCGCCTTTTTAAGCCGCGAGGGATTTCTGCCGAAACAGATGACCTCTTTCTTTTTTTCCAAAGCGTAAGCGGCTATGGAGCCGCCTATCAGCCCCGCACCGACAACACCTATCTTGTCGTTTTTCATAATGGCAGATTGTAGTAGTTATCCCCTCAAATGTCTACGTTTGTAATGGTATTTTCTTTTTACTGGTTTCAACAAAAGGAATAACTGTTCAAGTCAGCGGTAGCATTAGCTATCCACTGTATTTGTTTGTTCGGCATTGACAGAAGTCGATTTTAACGATTTCCATAATAACAGAAAGCCAATAAGTAAAAGTGCTGCTCCTAATAAATCAAACCACATAGGTTGAAATTGCACCTTTTGATATGTGCCAGGCAATGAATATCCTGAAATGTTTATTTTTAGTAGTGACGTGATTATAATAGCATGCACATTGAAAATGCTATGAGCTATAATGCATGGAATAATGGAATGAGTTTTTAAATATAAAAAGCCCATCAAAAGGCCAAGCGCCAAACTTGCAAAAAATTGATATG
>VMTH01000092.1 GCA_013791745.1 Candidatus Omnitrophota bacterium | reverse complement strand
GTGCTGCTGGATCTGCGGCTTCCGTATTTGAGCGGAGATCATATCATGAAACTGCTGAAGGACAAGGATAGGATCCCGGCAAAAGTCCTGATTATATCGGGGCTCCCGGGAGAAGTGATAGCGTCAACCGCCGAGCGTTACGGCGCCGCGGGCTATCTGGAAAAACCTTATACGCCGCGGGAACTTTTAAAAAAAGTCGCGGAACTTTTTGAAGATTTTGACGCGCCGTGCGAATGAGACGGCGGAACGGGTACGAGGTCGATAGCGCCGCGCCAGCAGTTTGTGATGAAAAGCACATAGACAAACTTGACTTTTTAATTTACAATTATAGCAGGATTTGGGGAGGGAACCGTTTACCGGCGCCGGGTGAAATAAGCTGAGGGGTGTGCATTTTTTAAGGAGGGGCTTATGGAGATTACCAAAACAAATGTCAAGGGCTCAAAGGACGGAGAAATTGAAGTTGAGGTTGAAGTGAAAAATGCGCAAGCCGGTAAGCCGTCAAGGATAATCGTAATCGTTTTTAACGGCGCTGAAAATCTGATTTAAAGAATTACCCGTGGAGTGGGAGGAAGAGGAATAAATTTGAAACGATTTTACAGGTTCGCGTTTATTTTGCCGTTTTTAAGCGGCAGTTTGTTTGCCGCTTCAAGCACATATACTTTTACGGCAGGCGCCGGCGCGGACAAATGGGCTTACGATGCAGTCGATACCAGCAACCCGCCGACTTCAGGGCCGGATCTGCCGGGTCAGATAGAAATAACGGATTACACAAGCATAGAATTGGCGAACAATGTGTATCACTCCTCGGCAATTTACAGCACGGGTATGTCGTTTTTAAACTGCAAATTTACTATCGGCGAGGCGACTTCAAGTATCAGCCAGATTTATATTGAATGGGATGGATATAACACCGCGTTCAACAGCACCGGCACGCAGATTCGCATATGGAATTTTAATTCATCCTCATGGATTTTCCTTGACGGATATGACGGCGAAGCGGAAGTTGTTTTAAGCAGCGCCATCGCTTCAAATTTCGGAAATTACATTTCCGGCGGTTATCTCTATGCGTATGCCGTGGGGAGAGGCGCTGGGACTGGAGACCCGCCTTCGGTTCTCTATTCGGATTTCATAAAAGTCATTGTTGATTACAGCGGCGGCGGAACTTCGCCCCCGTGTACTTATGATTTCTCCGGAGGGTCAAGCGACACGAATAGGGTCGGTTATTATGCCGACGCCAACTGGCTGCTTATAACCAGCCCTGATCTCACGGGGCAGACAGCATTCCCTGCGGGCGCATATTCTTTAGTAGGCTCATCCGACGCCAGTCATTATGTTTCAACGGCCACGGCTTTGCACGCTATGCATCATTTAAATTCATTATTGGCGAGGATACAAATACGATTGACGGTATTTTTGTTGAGTGGGTTGGCAAGGGCAATGATTATAATTCGGGAAATCAATACTGTAAACTCGGAATCTGGAATTATCAGACGAAAGCACGGGATATTTTTGACGAAGACACTGGCTTGGTCGCCGAGGTTACTCTTTCAACCACGATAACTTCCGGATACCTTTCTTACATTGATACGACGACAAGCCGTCTTGATGTTATTATGGTCGGCGGGCAGTATTCAAACCCAAATGATGGTGCAATATGGACAAACTATGTGAAAGTCGTGATAAGCACGCAGGCGGCGGCGGATACGACACCGCCTAATATTGCTGACAATCAGCCTGGCGATAATGTCGTAAGAAACAGCGCCGGAACAACTTACAATGTTGATTTTGCAGACTCCGGGACAGGGCTGGATACGATACAGTATAAAGTGATGTCGGGGCCTTCCCAGACGGGTAACTTAATAATTGACTGGACTAATATCGCCCTTCCCGGTGGGGCAGCAAACTATACAACTGATTGGACAGTTAATTTTAATTCATTGTATTCTTCGCCGAGTACTAATTATGTGTCTGTTCGGGCGTGGGACGTGGCGGGCTCCACCGGCGCTATGGACGACGTTTTTTATATTCTGAAAGACATTACCCCTCCGTCAGCAATATCAAATCTCACGGCGCTCGTCGGGAATAATGCCGGGGAGATACAGCTCAAATGGACAGCGCCGGGCGACGACGGGACGATGGGCGGAAGCGCGACGCAGTATGATGTGAAATACGCGACGCGGTATATCGGCACTGCCGATTATAATGCGAGCTGGACTTATACTTATGTTCAGGGCTGGACGCCCGCCGCGCCGGGTTCGCAGGAGCCGCCTATATTGTCGGGATTCAGCGAGGGTGTAACTTACTGGTTCGCGATCAAAGCAAAAGACGAAGTAAATAACTGGTCCGTTTGGCCGGGCACATCAACCGGAATAAACAGCGCAAGTTTTAATTACGCAAAACCCGCCACGGGTGTGATCGGAACTTTCAGCGGTGATTTTTCGCAGGCCGCCGGAGCGGTTTATGACAGCGGTTCATCCGGCGGTGATGAGGCTTACGGAATCGCGGTGGATACTATTTCCGGCGGCGGACCCTATGTTTATGTTGTCGGGAAATCATCTCAGAACGGTAATTTTGATTTTCTCACGATCAAATATGATGCGGGGGGAACAAAACTTAAAGCGGCGGCTTTCGGTCAGAATTTTGACGACAGCGCCAACGGCGTCGCGATAGACGCAAACGGCAATGTTTTTGTTACGGGATCCTTAAGTGACGGAGCAAATAACGATTTTCTTACAATAAAATATGATTCGAATCTGAATATAATTTCTTCCGTCACTTACAGCGGCGGAGTGGACAATGTCGCGAAAGGCATTGCCTTGATGCCTGGCGGAAATGTCGTTATCACGGGCTATGCCTATAATGGGACAGATAATGATTATTTCACGATTAAATACGACAACAGTCTTAACGCGATTTCCTCAATAACTTATAACGGAGGAAACGCTGATGTCGCTGCCGAGGTGGCGGTGGATAACACGGGCAATATTTATGTGACAGGGGATTCTCATAACGGCACGGATAATGATTATTGTACGATAAAATATAATTCGGATTTGAGCGGATTTATAAGTTCAAGCACTTATAACGGCGGCGGAATAGATAAGGCCTTGGGTCTTGATATAGACGGAGCGGGGAATGTCTTTGTCACCGGCGAAAAATTCAACGGAAGCAATTATGATTATATGACGATAAAATATAACGGCGGTCTGGGGATTATTTCGTCAGTGACTTTTGACTCCGGCGGCGCCGATATAGCGAAGAGCATCGCTGTGGCCGCTGACGGCAATGTTTTTATCACAGGGGCGGCGTCGGATAAGTATTGCACTATAAAGTATGGGAATGATCTTGGTTTTATATCCTCAACTACATACGGCGGCACTTTTGATTCCGCTTATGCGGTGGCGGTCGGCACTTCAAATTATGTTTATGTAACAGGCGCTTCTGAGGTCGGTTCCCCTAATATGGATTTCCGGACCATCCGCTATTATCTTGACGGTATCGGTGGTGACACCACTGCGCCAGGTCAAGTGACGGGATTGGCTGCATATCAGGATTCTTCAGCCAATACTGTAAAATTATCATGGGTAACCCCGGGGGATGATAATTATTCGGGCGCTCTGTCTGCAGGGAGTGAATATAGAATTCAGTATTCAACTGCAAATCCAGCTTCAGTTAACTGGTCAACTTCCACGGCGCAAGTTATAATTTCCACATCCGGCGTTTCCCCGGGAGTTCTGGTTTCTACAAGCATTACCCTTTCATTAAATAAGATGTATTCCTTTAAAATGTGGGCTGGTGATGAAACCGGCAATTGGTCGGCTGTTTCCGCAGTTGTATCCGTATTTAATTCCCAATTTTCATTTGAGAACATAGGTCAGTCAGGCGGTGCGCCAAATCTTACAATCGACAAAGATAATAATCTGCACGTTGCATACAACTTTGCAACAAATCAAGAACTTCGGTATATAAAACGTACCGGAACCACTTGGCAGGGAAGTCCAACAACTGTAGATTCTTTGGTAAACACTCCATGGAGTCCATCTATAGCATTAGATGCAAACGCTAATCCTCATATTGCCTACGGCGATCAGAGCCCGAATTATGATCTTAAATATGCCAAATTCGATGGTGTTTGGTCAACTTCAACTATAGACGCAGCTTCTTATATCGGTTGGCATGTCTCAATTGCTGTTGATGGCGCCGATAACCCGCATATTGCCTACAAAGACGATAATACTGAAGATGCATTGAAGTACGCAAAACTTAAGAACAGCGCATGGGCAAATGAAATTGTTGATACAACCGGTTTTACCGGAAGACACCCCTCTATTGCATTACTTGGTGATGGATCCCCGCGTATTGCTTACACTTATGTTTCCGGCTGGGATCTAATGTACGCGAAATATTCTTACCCCAGTTGGGCAACGGAGACTGTGGATGATACATCTGCCGATGTGGGAAGGTACACTTCTTTAGCCCTTGACGGCTATGGAAACCCTCATATCGCGTATTATGATGACGCTTCTGACAATCTCAAGTATGCTTATTACGACGGCGCGTCGTGGACAAAAACAGTCGTTGATCCCGGTGTTGGAGCTGGTATAACCGATAATACTTCTCAGTATTGCAGTATAGCCCTTGACGGATCAGGCAATCCGCATATTGTTTATCGCGATCAGCCGAATAAAGATCTTAAATATGCAAGGTATGATGGAGTTAAATGGTCTACTTCAACAGTGGATTCGGAAGGGGATACGGGTTATTGGACGTCTATAGCGATAGACGGCGCTGGCGAAGTGCATGTAATGTATAATTCCGGAAGTGAACTGAAATCTGCGCATTCGACAGGCACAGGATTAACCGCTCCGATGGGTGGGAATGCAAGAGGTAAGGTTCAAGCGCCAAGCGCTTTTAACGCATCCAATATTTATTCATCGTCAATTACATGGTCGTGGGCAGATAATTCATCAAACGAATTAGGTTTCCGTCTTTATGGCGCACCAACATCAACCGGGCCATTTTCGCTAATAGCGGATACC
>VMTH01000091.1 GCA_013791745.1 Candidatus Omnitrophota bacterium | reverse complement strand
TCAGCCATGGGAGCACATTTTTTTTCGCAAGCTTTTTGTAAATACGCGCGGCTCTTTTATATTCACCGAATCTGTGACAATATATCCAGGCACTTGTTAATTGAGCTCTGGCGCTGACGGCGTCTGATGGAAATTTCTTCCCTATTTCCTCAAGGAGCTCAAGAGCTTTTTCAAATTCCCCCGCGCGCTCATAAACATCCGCGAGTTTATATAAGTATTCCCCTTCCATATCGGGAAAAACAGCTATGGCTTTTTTATACAGGCTCTCTTCTTTAAGCAGATTTTTCTGCTGGCGGTATACCTGTTCCAAAAAACCATATAAAAAACTTTTGTCCTCCGGTTGATTAAAACTTAAAAGCCCGGAAGTGCAAAAAATTATAACAGCCGCCGATTTAAAGAATACCGTTCTCATCATGGAGCGGGAGTCTGCTCCAGCTTTTTCTCGTATTCCTCCGCGAGTTCCTCCAAACGGCCCTCTTTCTTATATATTTCAATAAGGCTCCGTTGAGCGTTTGAGGCGATCCATTTATCCGGATTTGACGATAAAATTTTTTTATATACGGTGATGGCATCTTCTGTTTTGCCGGCGAGCTTGTAAACTCTCGCCATTCCCAGCAAAACACGGTCTTCGGTTGACCGGTCGTATTTGCCTATGACAACTTTTTTATATTCCGCTATCGCCTTGTCATATCTGTTTAATTTTTCGTAAATTTCGGCAATATTCCGGTGAACCGTCCCTTTATCTTCAACAAACTGCAGCGACTTTTCATAAATTTTAAGCGCTTCATCATACATTCCGTTGTCATAAAATATTTTTGCCGCAGACCCATATGTCCCGAAAAAACGCGGATTGATTGACAAAGATTTCTCCAGCAGGGAGACCGCTTCTTCTTTTTTTCCCAGAAGAAAACATACTTCCGCCAAATCTCTGATATAAGAAGCTTGTCCGGTGTCGAGCTCTGTCAGTTTTTTCAACTCATTATATGCTAAATCATTTTTCCCGAGCTTTCTGTACTGTTGCGCAAGCGAATACCTTATATCTGTATCCGCTGGATTAATTTCAAGGATTTGTTTATAAATTTCGGCGGCTTTTTCGTCATGGTCCGCCGCCTTATACAATTCGGCGAGGAATTTATGCGCGTTTACATCACCGGCGTTTTTTTTGATTTTTTTCTCATTGTCCTTTACCGCTTTCAAATATTGCCCGCTGGCAACATAGTATTCCGCGAGCCCCTTGTAAGCGCGTTCAATATACCAATCTTTTGCGCTGCTTGCCAGAACTCTCTTATATTCCGCCTCGGCTCTTTTGTCATTCGCGCGTTGATAAAACTCCGCAAGGTTCAGGCGCGTACCGTGCTCTTCCGGATTAAGTTCTAAAATCTTCAGATACTGCTCTGTGACTTTATCGCGTTTATCCTGCCGGCGGTAAAGCTGCGCGAGTTTCTTGCGGCTATCTACGTCTTTAGGCGAGAGTTTTAATATTTTCTCGTAGGCATCCTCCGCTTTTTCGTAATCATCCTGTTCTTCATATATTTCCGCCAGGAGTTTATAATCCCTCAGGGTCTGTGCGGCTCTCGCGCCGGCAGACATAAATATTGCAAAAACCATAACCGTGCAAAATAATTTAGACATCATCTCCCCCCTCATCTTCTTTTGTGGCCTTATCAAATACAGCATTGATTATCTCATGCGGATGCGACGGCGGACTTGCTTTTGAAGATCAAAATCAAGCTCCGCCATGAGCAGGCTGTTTCCGCGCGCTGGGGCTTCCGCGATTATCTTCCCCCAGGGATCGGTCACAATAGAGTGGCCGTAACTCAACGCGCCCGTCGATGGACTTCTGCCCCATTGATTCGGGCAAATCATAAAAATCTGCCATTCTATGGATCTCGCCCTCACAAGCGTTTGCCAATGGTCCTTACCTGTGATAGCGGTAAAATCCGAAGGCATCACAACGGCATCCGCGCCCTTATCCGACAGCGACTGAAAAAGCGGGGAAAACCTCAGGTCAAAACACAGTGCCTGACCTATGCGGTGCCCCTTAAAAGAAAAGACGGAGATCGTTTTGCCCGGCTCATAAATACCGCTCTCGTCAATCTTTCTATCCGCATGAGCCCTGAAAAGATGGATTTTTTTGTATTTACCGGCTTTTGTTCCGCCGCTGTTGAGCACAAAGGATGTGTTGTAGAACTTATTCTTTCCCCCCGCCGTTTCAGGCGCGGAACCCGCCACTATGCAAAGAGAATGTTTTTTCGCCAGAGCCTCCAGCGCAGGATTCGCTTTCTTCCTGACGAATTCCGCGGCTGCGGCAAGGCCAAGCGCTGTGCCCCTGTAAAAACAGTATTCCGGGAAAACCAAGAGGCCGGCTTTGAGTTTCGCCGAGGCCTCAACGAAGCCTTTAATGCTCTCAAAATTTTTGTTTACATCCGGCCCTGAATTCATCTGAACGGCGGCAACTTTTATTTTTTTCATGTCTTAAGCTCAAGCACGGCGGGCGGTATCCGGAGCGGGCCATATGAGTGAGGAGTTTTGCCCGGCGCTCCGAGCGAATTGGCAGCGAAGCGCATACCTGAGCGGCCGTCTACGGATACCGGCTGCTGTGGTTGCTTTATACTGTTAGCGCTGAATTTCATATTTTGGAGAGGGTGTCGGAAACTATTTCCGACAGCGTCGGGTGGCCGTACATCACCTCCGCGGCGTGCTTCACTGTCATAGCCCGTGAAACCGCAGGCGCGAGAAGATGTATGAGTTCACAGGCATCTGCGCCTACCACCGCGGCCCCGAGAATAACGCCATCAGAGACGGATGAGATTATCTTGAGAAAACCCTCGGTTTCACCCGCGATGACCGCCTTGGCGTTGGCGACAAAAAAGCTCTTGTGTGTTTTTGTTTCTATCCCCCGCGATGCGGCCGCTTTCTCCGTCATGCCTATCGCCCCTATCTGGGGAAATGAGAAAACAACCCTAGGAACGGCGATGTAATTTATTTTTTCCGCCCTGATCCCCGCTATGGCTCCGGCGGCCGCCGCGCCTTCCCTGTAAGCCGTGTGAGCGAGCATGGGAGATTCTATGACATCCCCCGCGGCATAGATATTGTGAACATTTGTCCTCATGGAATCATCAACAGCTATAGCCCCCGACGGAAGAATCTCAATACCGGCCGCGGCCGCGTTCAGATCTTCCGTTCGCGAGCGCCTTCCCACCGCCGAAAGAACAGCGTCAAATTTCTCTTCTGAAGAACGGCCGGTCTGATCTATGCGGGCCGACACGCCGGCCTTATCAGCGGAAAGGGATTTCAGCGCCGAGCCCTTGATCACCCCTATCCCCTGTTTCTTGAACTCTCTTTCAAGAGCGCGCGAAATATCCTCATCTTCCATCGCCAGTAAGTCCGGCAACGCCTCCAGCACGGTGACATCTTTACCGAAAGCCCTGTAAAGCAAGGCGAATTCACATCCTATATAGCCTCCACCGACGATGAGAAGATTATTGCCGGAAAAACCTTTCTCCAATATCTGAGCGCTGTCCAGAGCCTGCCCGAAACCCTCAATGCTGAGTTTCCGGGGGACAGATCCGCTGGCGACAATAAAATATTCGGCCTCCAATTCCCGGGAATCTATTTTTATGACATTTCCCGAGACAAAAGAGGCCGCTCCAAATATAAAATCTATACCCTGACTTTTGAGAGATGAATAAAGCGCTGCCCTCAGGAAATCCATTTTTTTTGAAGCCGCGGCGCGAACAGCGCCCATATCGGCTTTGATCTCTCCGCTCTCTATACCGAAGTCTGCTGAACGCCGCATATTAATAAAAAGATGAGCGGACTCTATCATGGCTTTCACAGGCACGCATCCCTCGTTGAGACAGGTGCCTCCTATACGCTCGTCGGAAAATTCGGCGACACAGACCTTCTTTTTCAAAGCCGCCAGATGTTCGGCCGCCCTGTAGCCCGCCGGGCCGCCGCCTATGATTATCACATCGTATTTTTTCATCATTATCCTCCGTTAATATCCACGGGATGCCAAACACATCTCTATTTATAGCAAAATTTTCAGAGAAAATGAGAGAAAATGGGGACGGTTCTGATTTTTATTTGGCTTTTTGGGAGAAAATGAGGAATAATTTTCCGCCATATAGGAACTGCGCACATAAGGGGCGCTCTCCACATGTGCGAAACCTTCCTTATAAGCGGCGATCTTATAATATTCAAATTCTTCGGCAGGGACATATTTCTTCACGGGATAGGCTTTCTTTGACGGCATAAGATACTGCCCTATGCTCAGATAAGCGGCTCCGCTTCGCCTTATGTCTTTTATAAGTCCGATAACCGATGTTTCCGTTTCGCCCAGTCCCAGCATAAAACCGGATTTCGCCTTTATGCCCGATGCCGCTATTCTTTCAAGAACATTCAGCGACCTGTCATAATCCGCGCCTTTCCTTATATGGTAGAGCTCCCTGACGGTTTCCATGTTATGGCCTATTATGTCCGGAGCCGTCGCGGCGACTTTCAAAAAGCTTTCTTCATCACCGGCGAAATCGGGGATGAGCAGCTCTATCGTCAATGAGTGAGAGATCTTCCTCAACTCTTTTACCGCTTGCGCGAAAAAGGACGCTCCGCCGCCGCTCAGATCATCTCTCGTGGGGCTGGTCACCACAACATGTTTCAGGCCGAGCCCGGAGACCGCGGCGGCGACTCTCGCGGCCTCATCCGCATCCGGAGGAAGGGGTTTCGCCGCCCTGACACCGCAGAAAAGACATCCCCTCGTGCAGGCGTCGCCAAGTATCATAAAAGTCGCGCGGCCGCGCGAAAAGCACTCGCTTATATTCGGGCAGAGAGATTCCACGCAAATAGTGTTCAGCCCTCTGCCGGCGAGGATTTTTTTCATGGGAGTCAAACTCCTGATATCAACCTTTTTATTGAGCCATTCCGGCAGCCTTCCGCCAGAGGCGGATTTCGCAGGGCTCAACTTCACCTCCGGCCTGGACGTGCCGGGTATGGACGGACGGCCGCTTTTTTTAAACCTGACGGCGTAAGCATCCTCGAAACTTTCGCGGAGTTTTTCTTTCGCATCATCAAAAGACAGCTTTAGGCCGAGTTCTGAAAGAGAGACGCTTTTCTCAAGCGCCTCTGTATCCGCTCCTCTTATATATTTGCGCGCCTCACGAAAAGAAGAATCCATCGGTATGGATCCGTGCTGAAATATAACGCCCTTATGTCTCTTCTGGGCGTTACCGCCTATTTTTTTACCGTTTATCACAATATCATATTTTTCACGGCCGGCAAGACAAAAGCCGGAAGCGTCAATCTTTTTTGACAAAGACTTTGTTCCCCAGTAGGAAGCATCCAGTCCCAGTGATTTGTAGAAATGTATCAGGAAGGCCGTGGTCGCCTCGTAGGTCTCCTCAGCCGTCATAGCCCTGAACGGCTCGCCGGAGAGAACCATAGAGTAGGTTATTTCGCCGGAGTGGAAGAGCGCTCCGCCGCCGGTCATCCTCTTCACCACGTCAATGCCGTCCGAGCGGCATTTTTCCGTGTCCGCGATATCATCTATATTCTGAGAAAAACCCAATGAGACGGCTTTCGGTTCCCAGCCGTATATTCTGAAAACGGATTCTGAATTATCATTGATAAAAGAATTGAAAAGCTCCTCGTCAAAAGCCATATTGCTTTTCGCCGGGGCGAATCCTGAATCAATAAATCGCCAATCAATGGGGTCAGGTCTTGACCCCATCTTTAATCTCCAGTTTGCGGGCGGCAGCTGTTTCATCCAGACGGCCGACGCAGGAATTCTCCTTTATCTCTTTATCGCTGTGCTGGCAGTATGACATTGATATTTATTCCAGGCTTTTCACAAACTCGTCGTATTTTTCGCCGGTCATAAGTCCGTTCACGCTGTCGGGGTCACTTATCTCGAGTTTGGCTATCCAGCCCTCTTCCTCGGGCGATTCATTCATTTTTTCCGGAGCGTTTTCCAGAGCCGAATTGACTTCCGTTATCTTCGCCGTCACGGGAGCGTATATGTCGCTGGCCGCTTTAACGGATTCAACCGTGCAGACAACGTCGCCTTTTGTTATTTCCTTGCCGGTTTCCGGAAGCTCCACATAGGTTATGTCGCCCAGCTGTTTGACCGCGTAAGCGGATATGCCCATGATGCCGGAACGCCCTTCCACTCTCACCCATTCATGATCCTTTGTGTAATAGATATCCATTTGCCCCCCTAAAAATTTTCAGTTCCTCAGCGTCGTCTCTTTCAAAAACGGCGTCTCCGTGATCCCGGCTTTTAATTTCACCCTTCCGCCATCCGAAATTATTATATCTCCGGCAACCTGAGAACCGGCTTTGATAAAACCAAGGCCTATACCGCAGGAAAGAGAGGGCGAGAAAACACCGCTCGTCACTTCCCCTATGTCCTTTCCGCCGCTCAAAATCCTGTAATGCGCCCGGGGGCTCCTGCGGCCTTCGCTCTTAAAAGCTATTTTCTTTTTCCCCGCCCCGGCGGCCTTCCGCGCCAGAAGCGCTTTTTTCCCGGCAAACTCTTTTTCGTAATCCACAAACATGTCCAGCCCCGCCTCATCGGGCGTGGTTTCCCCGTCAATGTCGTGGCCGTAAAGGCTGTATCCCATCTCGAGCCTGAGGATATCCCTGGCGCCCAGGCCCGCCGGCTTCACCCTCCCGTCAGAGAGCAGCTTGTTCCACAAGTCAACGGCTTTGGATGAATTGATGAATATCTCATAACCCAGTTCGCCCGTGTATCCCGTGCGGCTGACCAAAGCCTTTTCGCCGAAAATATCAAAGTGAGCGAAATTAAAATATTTCAAGCCTATATCAAGTTCGAGCGCTTCTTTCAAAACATCTCTTGAGAGAGGCCCCTGCAGATCTATCTTTGCCGTCTCAGCGGAGATGTCCGAGAGATCACCCTTTCGCAGAAGTTTTTTCAGCGCCTCATAGTCGTTTCCCGAGGTCGCCGCGTTGACGACTATCATAAATTCTTTTTCATCAAATCTGAAAATTATAAGGTCGTCTGTTATGCCGCCCTTGTCATTCAGAAGGAAGCCGTATCTGCTCTTGCCCGGAGCCAGGCCCGAAACATCCTGCGTGACAGCGCTGTCCAGTTCCTGCGACTCGCCCCTGAACATAAATTCGCCCATGTGGCATATATCAAATACAGCCGCTGATTCGCGTGCCGCCCTGTGCTCGGCAAGAATGCCCTCGTATGATATGGGCATGTACCACCCGCCGAAAGGCGCTAATTTCGCTCCCAGCTTTTTGTGTTCGCCGTAAAGGGGCGTTAATTTCATATCAGTTTCCATGACTTTTATTATATTTCTTAAAACCTTTTTTGTCTATTTTTTGAATTCTCTTTTTTTGTAAATGTTGCATCCGCCGTAGCGGAAGTAGGGGCAGAGCTTGCTCTGTCCGAAAAAGTGTCAGACTAAAAAAATAAAATTATTTTAAAATCCCGTCAGGGGGGAACACCCCCCTGAAACTCCCAGAATAATCAAATAACCCATTTTTACTGGCCTCCTCGAACGGGCCGAACATAGTACGCATCGGTCTTATCGTTACCGTAAGCTTCACCGCTATCGAAGTTTACGTCAATGGCGATGGTAGGGTTCCCCGGCACCGTTGTGCTCGTCCAGTAAAAATTAATCTGATTATTTAAGAAATATGTTGTGCTTATAAGCGGGGCGGAACCTTCATATTTTACAATGCTGAGCAATTCTTTCATATTCGGTAGCCTCCAATCGCTATATCCAGCGTAAGAGAAACTTTCGCACCCCGAAAGAGCTTGTTCCCATGTTTGGGATGCTCCTCCGTTATAATAATTAGCATCCTGCAGCCACATAAGGCCTGTCAGGTTATCTGTTACTGTTCCGTCACTATTATCCATATAACTCATCTGCGTTGCCACCGGATTATAATCGGCGTCATCACCGGTACCATAACCCGTTGCCTGCCCCGTATCCGGCAACTCTCCCGCATAACAGAGGATATTAATTCCACTAAGAAACGTTGTAATTATAAATAATTGTTTTATATTTTTTATCATCTTAAAAAAACTAAATACCCCAAATCTCCAAATAACCGAACCATCCATCACTGGCCTCCTCTGACGGGCCGAACACAAATAAATGTGTTAGTGGTCTTACTGTAACGAAACACGGTGCCCCTGCTACCGCTATTAAAGAGCACGGCCATTGCGTAGGGAGTCGTCGTAGGCGACGTTGTGCTTGTCCAATATATACCTGCCGTATTTAAAAAATACGTTGCATTTATGGACGGCTTCAATTCCAAAAGTAAAATACTGGCCAAATCTTTTACGTTAGGCAGACGCCAGTCAGAATAACCAGCATAAAAAAAATCTTCACAAAAAGTTAATGCTTGCTCCCATGTTCCTGTGCTACTACTTCCATTAAACGGATAATTACCTTCTTGTAACCACATAAGACCTGTCAGGTTATCTGTTACTGTTCCATCACCGTTATCTGTATAACTCATTTGCGTTGCTGGCGACTGATAATCATGGTCTTCCCCGTAAGTTGCCGTATAACTTGTCGTCTGGCCTGTGTCCGGTAATTCGCGAGAAGTTGTTGTGCTTGTTGTATTAGTTATAAATGTCCCGTCGGAACTTGTTGCGGTATTGTTGCTTGAATCTTTGCTTATCACACGGTAATGATATAAAGTTTCAGCGCTTAATCCTGATAAAGCTACGCTGTGACTGATTTTGTCGGCACTCGAATCCGAGGTCGGATATGTGGTTCCATATGAAGTTGTCAGACCGTATTCAACCTGTGATGTGGCTGACTCGTCGGTGGTCCATGTTATTGCGACTCCAGATGATGTGAGACTGCTTTCCGCGACATTTGAAATAGTTGGCGCGGTTGTGTCTGCCACCGCACTTGTTGTAAATGTTCCATCAGAACCAGTTGCAGAATTCCCGCTTGAGTCTTTGCTTATGACGCGGTAATGGTACAATTTATCGGCTGAAAGTGATGTTATAGATACACTGTGACTTGTCTTGTCGGCGGTTGAATCTGAGGTTGGATACGTAGTCCCGTATGAGGTTGTCAGACCATATTGCACCTGTGATGTAGCTGATTCATTTGTATTCCAGTTTATTGTGGCACCCGACGTTGTGAGACTGCCTGCTGAGACGTTTGCGATTGTGGGAGCTGTTGTATCAACATTATTAACAGAAATAACTACAGATTGATTAATTATTCTATCAAATGGAATATACGCAACCTCTAAAGTATATGTGGCTTCAAATGTTACATTCCAATCTTGACCCGCTTGTTCTGCTTTTGGAGTCCAAGAAAAAGAATTTTCTGATAAAGTATATTCTGTTGCTGGAATATCTGTTTCTTTTACTGTAAGATTAATACTGGAAACATTAGAGCCATGAATAAAGGTAATTGGAATATTGACTGTCTCACTTACATTTACTGTTACCTCATTGCTAGGCTGAGTAGCATAATATTGTTCGACAGGAAAAAAATATGGATTTTCACCTATATTATTATCAACTAAATCCAAACCAGTGCTTTCATAACAATATTCAGTTAAGCCAACACATGTATATTCCCCATTTCCGCCTTTTGATAGAGAAGCTGAAGCTATTGGTATAGCAAGTTCATAAAATCCATATTTTGTTATATAACCCGTTGACACATAATTCTCTCCAATTAGGTTATTTGCCAATTGGACAATTTCATCGCGGCTCTGGGAAGTGATTTGCTTACTATTTCTTGAACCCATATAAATATTATTACTTTTAAAATCAGCAAAAGAGATTTTCCTAACTTTGGGTGGCATTGCTTCAATTACATACTCGTTGCTATCTTCACAAAAATATATTCCCGCATGTCCTGGAATCCACTTATTTGGTGTCATTCTAAAAACAATATCGCCATTTTGCGGGGGTATATCAATTTTCATATATAAAGGCTTTGTCCATGTTATTCCGATCCAGCTGAAATGAGTTACTTCTATTTCAACAAAGTTGTTAGTTGTATCTACTCTTGCAATATTTAATATTTCGTAGTCTGACAAATCTTCATTAAATGTATACGCTACGAGCAATTCTTCCTCTTCTATTGCAGTTAGAATTCCATTATCACTCAATATAGTTTCATCATAGTAAATTGTAATTTTAATCGGTTTATTAAATTCTGTTACGGATGAATCTATGTGAATAATTTTTGCAATATTTCTAATATTGTCTGGGACTTTAGAGAATTCCGGGAGATTAGTTAGTGACGGAACCTCAACTTTAATCCGAGCTTCTTCGGATAAAGCTCCTGCCGGTATTTCTACTTTATAATTATTAGACTCTTCAATTATTCCACCATCTACTCCAATTATTACTATTCCTGATTCTATTATTTTTTCTTTTAATTGTTTTGTTTTTTTTCTTACAGCAGAGGGAACACCGAAGCTAATCCCTTTTGCATCGACATACTGCGTTAACCCATATAAGGCAATGCCAATCAAGATGAGTATAATTTTTCTGTATTTCATAAACTACTCAAAGGTATCCAAATACCAATATTAATTATCCACTCCCAACCCTCGGCCGCAATATCCGAATATTCAGAATCAACCAAATTTATATATCCCGGGCCGATGTCCACAGATATGGAAATATCTTTATTCGCTCGGTAGTTCCCGCCAATAAACGGCAAAAACACTGTCCCCTCTCCTTTTATTTCTTCTGTATCAAACTCAACTAAATCATATTCCGCGCCCGCATACAAAGATAATTTTGAATCTGTCTTATAACACTGCGGGAAATATAATCTGCCGCCATAAACTCTGATACCATCTTCGTATGCAGCCTTTATTTCAAAACACCAGTATTTTAAAGATGCATACGGATAGCCCAATCCTAGGTTTAAAGATTTTTCCAGCGGAGCAGTTCGGTGATATTTATTTATACGAGCTTGCGTTATATCTAGTGCAGGCTCTGC
>VMTH01000090.1 GCA_013791745.1 Candidatus Omnitrophota bacterium | reverse complement strand
CGTGCTGAATAAATCCCACGGTTAGCCCGAGAAAGCGGTAAATAGGTCCCATCCAGTAAGCGTCGCGGCGGGCGAGATAATCGTTCACCGTGACAATATGGGTTTTCATTCCCTGCACAGCCTTGGCGTAAACAGGCAGCGTCGCCACAAGGGTTTTACCCTCTCCGGTTGCCATCTCCGCTATCTTGCCCTCAAAAAGCACAGCGCCGCCCATTATCTGCACATCAAAATGCCTCAGGCCCAGCGCGCGGACGGACGCTTCCCTCGCGAGAGCGAAGCAGTAAGGAAGGATCTTCTGGATGTTTCCGCCGGCTTTTATCTCTTCCCTGAGCCTGGCTGTTTCCTTCGGGAAATCCTCGTCGGAAAGTTTTTTTACATCATCTTCCAGCGCAGCGACCTTTTTGACAAAAGGCCTGTAGCTGCGCACATCCCACATTTTTTTTGAGAAAAAATCATCTATAAACGACATGTCCGGATTATATCAATCGCCACGGTGTTTTACAATAACGCAAATGAAAATGGTGCCATGAAAATGTGAAAATGGTGCCAGGGGTTGACTTTCGATACTTATTGTCAGCGGCCGAATCTGTCTTTGAGATGTTCTCCGACAAGATTGAAGGATAGAACATTTATGAAAATCGCCATTCCCGGCCAGAAAGAGAGCCACCATGCCGTTCCCATATAGGTCCTGCCGGAAGAGAGCATGTTCCCCCATGAGGCAAAGGGCGGCTGAACGCCCAGCCCCAGGAATGAGATCCCGGATTCCACAAGTATCGCTCCTCCTATACCCAGCACGGCCGCGACAAAAACCGGCGCCAGGACATTCGGGAGTATGTGAACGAAGATTATACGCATCCTGCCGTAGCCCAGGGAGCGCGCGGCGCTGATATAATCTCTTTTTGAAACCGAGAGCACCTGTGCCCTGACAAGCCGGGCCAGACCCGGCCACGAAGTGACGCCGATGACGATCATTATGTTCCTGACCGAAGGCCCCCAGAAAGCCACCACCATGAGTATGAGAAAAAAGGTGGGCATGCAAAGAAAAATGTCTATCATTTTTACTATGAGCGAATCCGTCCAGCCGCCGAAAAAACCGGCGAAAAGTCCGAGGACAGTGCCTATGATGACCGATATCACCACGGCGACCGCCGCCACCGCCAGCGATACCCTCCCCGCGTAAATAAGGCGGGCGAAAACATCTCTTCCGAACTCATCCGTTCCCATTATGTGCGAGGGCGAAGGCGGAGCGAACCTCTTTTTAAGATTCTGCTCGTATGGCGAATAAGAGCTGAGCGACGGCGCGGCGAGCGCCGCGGCTATGAAGAGCGCCGGAACGAGAAAAGCAGAATATAAAAGCAGTTTCTCGACGCAGGATCCGCCTTTTCTCATTTGTAGCGTATCCTCGGGTCTATGTAAGCGTAGGAAACATCAGCTATGAAATTTCCGGCGAGAGTCAGCGCCGCCACGATCACGCCGTTTCCCATGATGAGGGGGTAGTCCCGCGCCATGACGGCCTGATACATGAGACGCCCCACGCCCGGCCATGAGAATATCGTCTCAAATATGACCCCTCCCCCTATTATCGACGGGAGCATGAGTCCCGTGAGCGTCGCAAGAGGCAGAAGAGCGTTTCTGAAGGCGTGTTTCCAGATGACATCTCCTTCGCCCACGCCCCGGGCCCTGGCGGCCGTGATAAAATCCATGGAAAGGACTTCTTTCATTTCCGCCCGGACATATCTTGACAGGGATGCGAGGCCCGTAAAAGCTGAAATAAAAACAGGAAGTATGAGATGCCAGGCCACATCGGCGACCTTCCTCGCCGGGCTGAAATAATCCCATCCGGAAGAAACCAGCCCCGAAATAGGGAGGATGCCCAGCCTCACGCCGAAATAGTCCATGAAGATGAGCGCGAGCCAGTAGGCCGGAACAGAGAAACCGGCGAAGACGAGGATTGTGACGGCTCTGTCAAAAAAAGAGCCGGGCTTCGCCGCCGAGTAGACGCCGGCGGGCACGGCTATCAGGAATATGAAAAAGAGAGAACAGACATTGAGGAGAATCGTCGCCGGAAGCCTCTCCATGATCTTTTTTGAGACGCTCCTTCCGTCCTGGAATGAGACGCCGAAATCCAGAGTCACGATATTGCCCAGCCATTTCAGGTATTGCTCGTGCAGAGGCCGGTCAAGGCCGTAGATGCGCACGATCTTCTCGCGGACTTCAGGGTCGCTGTCGGCGGAACCGAAGCCCGCCATGAGTTCCGGCCCTCCCGGGGAGAGCCTCATTATCAGAAAAGAGATCAGCGTTATGCCTATCAGAAGAGGGATGTAGGATATTATCCGCCGGAGGATGTATTTCAGCATATACGCAGGAGCGTGAGCGCCCATACGGCTATGACGCCGAGAGCGGACATGAGCTTTTTTCTGCGCTGAAAAATTTTACCGAGGGCAAAGAATATAATACCCGCCGACGAGATCATAGCGGCATGTGTGAGCGGAACGGCCTCCGCCCTTATGGATATGATGAACACCCCGGCCGCAGGCAGAAGAAAAGCCGCCGAGCCGCGAGGGCTGAGATAAATTCCCAGCGCCGCGATAAGCGTGAAGATGATAATTATCGTATTAGCCATTTTTCAATTCCTTTTTTCAATAATCCCTATATTTTTGCCGGAGGTGGAACTCCTTCTCTCCCGACGCTCTCGCTACCATTCGGGCCCCGGGGCGCTCACTGACTCGCGCCCGCGCCTTTCGCTCGCTTTGCTCGCTCGTCGCTCCTTATTCGTCGCGACCGGCGCCCCTGATTATTTTGCCGGAGGTGGGACTCGAACCCACACGAAGTCGCCTTCACGGGTTTTTGAGACCCGCATGTCTACCAGTTCCATCACTCCGGCTCGATTGTGATTATAGCAAAAAGCCCTGACCAACGGAAATAATTATATAGGGGAACTTTCGCTTGTTTATCCGCGCGGGAATCGTCGGGAAAAGTAAATCCTGATGATCCTGGCGAGAAAAACGGGAAGACGCATAATGCGCCCGGCCCGCCATGGCTCACGCAGAAGCCGTCCGAGCCACTCTAAACCGGCGGCCCTGAAAACGGGGTTGGCCCTTCTGAGCTTCCCGGAGAAAACATCCAGCGTGCCGCCTATCCCCATGCCCGCGCATTTGAGCTCCGTAAGATGCTCGTTGAGCCAGTTTTCCTGACGGGGCGAATCCAGAGCCGCGAAAAGGAATCCGGGTTGGGCATTCTTTATGATCTTCACCGCGTCATCCGCATAGCCGTTCAGACGGCCGCATATATTTATCCCCGGAAAACGCCTTTGGAGTTTCCCGCAGGCGGCTTTATTAACATCCTCCGACGAGCCGTAAACAAAAACACGGCTCTTCCGAGACGCGAAAAAAGCGCACAGATTGTAAAAGAGTTCTATGCCCGGGAAATTCGCTATGGCGCAGCCCGTCAGCAGAAAAGAAGCCATGCGTATGCCGACGGAATCGTTGACGCAGAGTCCGGCTTTAAGGATTTTGAAAAAATCGGGATGCTCAAAGGCGTGGTTCACCATAAGAGCGTTGAGCGTTATAAGGTGGAATTTTTCTCCGCGGGCGAGTTTTTCGTATATGCTCTCGCATATATCCTCCCTGTCTCCTGTTAAGACGGGGATGTCAAGAAACTTCGTTTTCTTCGCCAACTTTACGGTATTTGACGGAAATTAGTTTGGACACGCCGAATTCCTCCATCGTTATCCCGTACATAACATCCGCCATTTCCATCGTTCTCTTGTTGTGCGTTATGGCCACAAACTGCGTTTTGTGGGAGTATTCCTTTATCAGCTTGTTGAAGCGCACGACATTCGAGTCGTCGAGCGGCGCGTCCACCTCGTCAAGTATACAGAAAGGCGACGGCTTTATCTGGAACAGAGCGAAAAGGATGGCTATGGCCGTGAGAGCGTTCTCGCCGGATGAGAGCTGCGTGTTGGAGCTCACCTTCTTTCCGGGAGGCGCGGCCTTCACCTCTACGCCGCTCTCAATTGGATTGGAGGGATCCGTCAGTATAATATCCGCCGTTCCGCCCTCAAAGAAATTGGCGTAAACATTCTTGAAATTCTCTTTGGCCTGTTCAAAGGTGACGAGGAAATTCTCTTTGATCTGCTTGTTGGCCTCGGATATGATGCTGTTGATATCGGCGATCGCTTTTTCCAGATCGTCCGACTGTCCCTTGAGGAAATCATAGCGCTTCTTCACCCTCTCATAGTCCTCGGGGGCCAGGAGATTGACAGAGCCTATGGCCTCGACCCTGGCTTTCATTTTGCCTATTTCCTCTTCAGGGAATCTCTGCGGCTCGGGGTATTTCGTCCATGCCTCGTCAATGGTCAGGTTGAATTCCTCGCCCAGCCGGTGAGAGAGGCCTTTCAGCATCTCTTCGGCGTGGCTGATGTCGCTCTTGGCGACCTCGGTGTGTTTCTGGGCCTCGTAAACATCGGAATTCAGGGCGGAGACTTTCTTCCGCAGGTCTTCAAGTTCCTTTCGCCCGCCCTTCTGCTTTTCTTCCAGCTCTTTCATTATCATGACAGCGTCGGCATTCTTCTTTTTCAGATCGCCGAGCTCTTCCTTCATCTGGATATTTCTTTCATTGAGATATTTCATCTCATGTTCCATCCGGCCTATATTCTTTTCAAGTGATTTCTTTTCCTCGTCCAGGCGCTCAACGGTTTCGGAGGCGGCCTCATATTCCACGGCGAATTTTTCATACTGCTGTTTTTTGGCCTCATACTCAGCCTGGCTGATATGCTTTCTGGTTTCTTCCGCCGAGGCGACAGTTCTCTCAACGGATGTCAGATTATCCTGATGGAGTTTGTGTTTGACATTCAGCGCTTCGAGCTTCTGCTTTTTGTCGGTGATGTCCGATTTGTGCTTCTCAAGGCTTTCCTCAAGATGCTTTTTCTCAAACCTTTTCTCCTCAAGCGCGTCGTCCCTGTCGGCAACGCGGTTCTCAAACATCTTAACGCGCGCGCCATTCTCTATGATCTTTTCTCTCTCTCCGGCGATTGAAGAGGCCGTCTTCACCTGTTCGGCTTCCAGTTTCCTTATATTTCCGAGGCAGTCTTCCACGAGCTTCTGCGCTTCTTTGAGTTTGTCCCTCTGGGAGGCGATATTCTTCTGGGCCGCGGCGGGATCGCTGAAACGCCTGGCTTTTCCGCATATCTTTCCGAAGGGGAATTTCACGGAAGAGTCGGGAGTGAAAACAGCCCTGCCTCCTTCCGCGGGCGAAAACCCGAATTTAGAAAATATTATCCTGAGGAATTTATCGGCGTATTCATCTTTTATTTCCAGTCCCTCAAAAGGCTGAGCGGCGCCGTCGGGCAGTTGGTAGTCCATTATCTCCCGCGCTGATATGAATATCATGTAAGGCACATCCTCACCCGACGAGAGAGCCTCTATGCATGAGTAATCTTTCACAAAGACAACGCGGGGCAAATTCGCCAGAAACGATGAAAGCGCCTCTTTCCATTTCCCTGCGCCTGCCAGAGCGCTTTCCAGATCGCCGAGGATGCCCTGATCTTTGCGCGATGAAAGGAATTTCTCATAGGCGGTTTTGCGCATGGCCGCCTGGTCTCTGGCGGCCTCCAGACGGTATATCTCCTGTCTGACCTTATCCGCGGCCGATTTTAGTTCCTGTTCTTTTTTTCTTTCAGCGGCTATGGCCGAGGCGGCGGCCTTTGCCGCTTCCTCAAATCCGTTTATCTTTTTTTCTATGTCCCCGTTTGCTTTTTTCGCGGTCTCTATTTCTCCCCGCACGGACAGTATGTTTTTTTCCAGCTCGGAGATCTCCGAGGATAATTTCGCGGTCAGCCTGTTTATTTTTTCTATCTCATCTTCCGCCGAACGGATACCGTTAGCAGCTGCGGACGATTCCCTGAGAGTCTCAAAGAGCGCGTTCTTCGCCGCCTGAAGTTTCTCATCAAAAGAAGACGCCTCCGCTTCCATCATGGCTTTTATCGACTCAAAGGCCTTCTGCATCTCGTCTTTCCTGCCGCGCAGGCTCTCGTATTCCGGTTTTTTCGCCTCAAGGTTACGGCTCGTCTCTTCAAGGCGTCCCCGCGCTTCCTTGATCTCATCGGGCAGTTCTTTGAGTTTGGCGGCCGCGCCGGAAAGTCTTTCTTCAAGCACCTTCAGCGATGAAAATACATTCGTTGAAGACGAGCGCTCGCTGTAAAGTTTCTCCTCTATCATATCAAGGTCTATGCGCTTTTTATCGGCTTCGGCGGATACCGCCGTCAGCCCTGCTCGGCGCTGGGTGAGAGTGTCAGAGGAAGCGTCGAGCTCTTTGCCCATGGTATTCTTCCTCTCATAGAAATCTTTGTAATCCAGGAGGATATTGCTGGTGATACCCTCGTCAAGTTTTATTTTCAGCGCCTCAAACCGTTTGGCTTTCCGCGCCTGGGCGTCCAGCAGTTTGATCTCGTTTTCAAGTTCGCTTATAATATCCCGCACCCTGTTGAGGTCATCCTGCGTCCTTGTTATGCGCCTTTGCGCCTCATCGCGGTGCACGCGGTATTTTGTCACGCCCGCGGCTTCGTCAAAGAGCGTCCGCAGGTCTTCGGGGGATGATTCAAGGATGGCCCTGACCTCGCGCAGCTCCAGAGTTGAGTATGTGTTTGACACCACGCCGGTGTTCATGAAGAGTTCTTTTATGTCTTTGAGCCGGACCTTTTCCTTATTTATGAAATATCCCGATTCGCCGCTGGCATAAAGTTTTCTCGCCACCAGCACTTCCGCCATATCAAGATTCAGCCATGAATCCGAGTTGTCGAGCATGAGATTCACCTGGGCGAAGCCCACCTGCGAGCGGGATGCGGAGCCGTGGAATATGACATCCTTTTCTCTCAGGCAGCGCACACGGCGGGGATTTGTTTCGCACAAAACCCAGCGGAGAGCGTCAACAATATTGCTCTTTCCGCAGCCATTGGGGCCCACAACAGCGGTCACGCCGCCCTCAAAGTTGATCCTGACCTTGTCCGCGAATGACTTAAAGCCCTGAATTTCAAGATATTTTAAACGCATAATCGCAAAATACTATAAAATCCGCCGATGTAAATCAAGCCGGACTCTTTCCCGTAGTGCTAATGAAGCATTCCCAGAGCAGTGATAGCCCCGCAAAGTCGCTTTAGAGCGATATAGGAAAATTTAGGAGAAAAAATCGTGAAAAAATTCCGCTTGTCTGAGCCCCGGCGCTAAGCCGGGGCGAGTTGCGGGATTTTAGATTTTTTATCCGCTAAGAATTTTCCGTCTAGCGAAAAAGCGCTTTGCGGGGCTGAATCGCGAATGATAATCCTTGCAAATCGTCAGCATAGAAGCTATAATAATTGCTGATATTTTGAAAAGGACGGTATAGAAAAATGAACGCATCAAAAACGATAGAGAAAATGGTGGACAAGTACGACAGTGTCGTGACTTTCAAGCAGTCAAAGATAGTCAATTCCATTATTCTGACCATCATCGACGTGGAGAGCACCAACCGCTGGATAGCCGAAAGAAGAGCCCATAAATACGCGGATGTTATACATGAGAGAATATACGACACCTTCTATAGCTTTGACTGGCTGATCCATGATTTTCTGAAAAAGTACATAAGTTTCAATCCTGAGGAACGGCTGAAACGCCTTAACCACGCCTTCGTCACGGAGAGACTGTGTATCGCCGCGCTGGAAAAACTCAAAGAGGAATCGGGTAAAGCCGCGGAGCCGGATGACCGGAAAGATCTCGCGAAATTCATAGACAGAGAACTCAAAAAAACGATCCCCCATAAAAAATACGACGGGGGTCTCTTCACCGGCCTGAGCGATGAGGAAAACAGAGAGATAGCCGATTTTCTTGTGCGCAAGCTGGCGCATTATGCGGGAATCAAACTCTCCAAAACCCAGACCTGGCCAAGCCGGGAATACATAATGGACATGATAGAAAAAACCCTCAAGGAAATCGGCGAGACCGAAATAGCGGAAAGTTTCATGATCTTCCGCGAAGGGAAAAACAAAATAAAAAACGGCGAGATCTCCGCCCTGCAATTCACCAACAACGGCATCCATTACGAAGTGTGCCGGAAAACGCTGGAATGGAACATCGCTCACGACTGTGAGAGCCTGTTCAACTTAAACGACTGGGTACTCGGCAGGGGCGGCAAGGACATCAGGGAGCTCATAGACCTGTCGGAGAAGAGATTCCGTGACGATGTGGCTGAGGCCGTGGAAAAGATAATGGTCCGCAAAAACGAGATAAAGATGATCATAATCGCCGGGCCCTCGTGTTCCAACAAAACCACGACAACCGTCATAGCCGGCAGAGAGCTGAGCAAAATAGGGCTGAAATTGAAGCAGCTGAATGTTGATGATTATTTCAAGAATCTGGAAGACCAGCCGAAAGACGAGTTCGGCGATTACGACTTCGAGATGCCGGAAGCGATTGATATAGAGCTTCTGAACGAGCATTTCGGAGCCCTGCTCAAAGGCCGGAGCATACAGAAACCCAGCTACAATTTTAAATCAGGCAAACGCGATGCTACCACAGAATTCCACCTGGCCGACGACGAGATCCTTCTGATAGACTGCCTGCACGGACTCTACCGGAGCCTCACCCGTTCGGTGTCGGCATCCAACAAATTCCGCATCTACATAGAATCCATGAATATCCTCAGGAACATAGACGGCGCATACACCCGCTGGGCGGACATACGCATGATGAAAAGAATGGTGCGGGATTTTCAGCACAGGGGATACAGCCCAAAGCAGACACTGGCGCACTGGCCATATGTGCGCAAAGGCGAACTCAAGCACATCATACCCTACATTTGCGCTACGGACGCTGTGATAAACGCCGGAATGCCATACGAACTGCCGGCGCTGAAAAAAGTGCTGAAACCGATAATGCCGGACAGTGCTTTTATCAAACAGCTCCGCAACGACGGACGCCTTGACCCTTACATAAGAGGAATGCGCACGCTCGCTCTTGTTGACGCCGCGGCCGAGATGACAGATCTCAATGTCATACCGGGCACATCACCGTTGAGAGAATTCATCGGCGGAAGCGAATACGCGATACCCCACAACGACTGAGCCGGTCTGAAGTTTTTCCGGGGCAATAGAAAAATAAATAAAAACTGAATTTGAACTTATTGAAGTGCTTTGTATTCGGCCTGACGCGCTTTGAACTTCGCCTCTTCCACAGAACCGTCCCTCAGAAGAAAACGCGCCTCGGCCATGAGAGCTTTTAATTCCGCCGAGCTTGCTGATTTCGCCGCCTGCGCGGAAGAGACGGCTTTTTCGGCATATTCAAAAGCGTTCATCACAGGTTCCCTGAATGCCTTAAAAGCGTCCCCGGCCGCAAGCATCTCGCCCTTTGACGAGAAGAGAGCTGAATCCTTTGCCCCGCCCGTGTAGTCTTCGGGCAGATTATAGACAAAGCCTTTTATCGCCGGACTGTTGTAACAGGCCGCGAGCATATCTATCAGCCAGTCCCTCTGGCCCGCCTCGGTAAGCGGATATAGAGGATCATTCGCCGGCACGCCGGCGGGAGAATGAGGATACGCGGCTCCGGTCACGATCACGGGAAGACCGCTCATCGCGGAAATTTTCTCCGCGCCCAGGATAAAGTTTTTGATCGTCGGCGAGCTGGCACCATTTTCGTAAGAGTTTTGCGGATAGAATGAGAGCCCCGCGTAATCGGCCTCTATGCCGTATTCCAGGGCGGAAGAAAAAAAATCCCCGCACGATTCCGTATCAAACCATCGGCCGAGACTGAGCATTATTTTCGACCTCGGAGCATTTTTCCTGACGGAGGCGGCTGCGGCTTTGATTATCTCAAAAGCTTTTGTCCTGTCATCTTTCATAGACACACCGCAGACGGCCAGATCAGTGTCACAACCTATGGAATATAATTTGACCCGCAGTCCGGCAGACTTGAAGTCCCGCGTTATATTTTTAGCGAAAACGCCTGCGGCAAAAGCCTTTTCGCCGCCCGGATACGTGCTCCAGAGCAAGGGCGAACCCTGAATATCAACGGAGCATTCCTGATCGCTGAGATAAAGCACAACGCCGGGAATAACCCCGCTCTTCGCGGCGCGCAGAAAATTTTTCAGAACATAGTCAAAACTGTCCTTGCCCTGCGGAGAGACTTTTATTCCCGACAGTGAATGCGTGACGCCTTTTTCCCGGAGAATGGCCATCGCTTCTTTCGGCACGCCGTCGCCGTCAAACCATTTCATTCCGCTGTCATACATGAGCCCTGCATTATCCGAGCGCGCCCCTATGATGAATTCCTGTTCAGCCCCGCCGCTTCTCATCAACAGATACAACAGTGCAAAAAGCGCGAAAAAGGCAGCGGTGAACAAAATATTTTTAGGTCTGATCTTCAATAAGATTTTGTCTCCGTCTCCGGGGGACCGGCGGATTATCTTCTATCCCTCATCTTGGCCAGAAGCCGCAATATTTCTATGTAGAGCCACACGAGCGTTACCATCAGCCCGAAAGCGGCGTACCATTCCATGTATTTGGGCGCCCCCTGCTCGGCGCCGGTCTCTATGAAATCAAAATCCATCACAAGATTCATAGAGGCCACAACCACCACGAAAAGGCTGAAAGCTATTCCCACAAGGCCGCTTGAATGTATGTAGGGCACATTGACCCTGAATAAGCCGAGTATGAAAGTCAGGAAATATATCAGCGCTATGGCGCCCGTGGCCGCGACAACCCCGAGTCTGAAGTTATCACTCACTTTTATAAGGCCCGATGTGTAAGCCAGAAGAAGACAGCCCGCCGCGGCAAAGGTCAACGCCGCCGCCTGTATCACTATCCCCTGATAACGGCCCTCCATTATCGCTGAAAAACCCCCGAGAAAAAGGCCCTCGAGCACGGCGTAGAGGGGAGCCGTGAAAGGAGACGCTTTCTTCGCGAAAACCGTTATCATACCGACGACAAAACCGCCTATGGCGCCTATGAACATGAGCGGCATCACCGACCCCGTGGCCGTGCCGGGATTGAAATATCCTCTCCACACCCAGGAGGCCGCCAATGCCAGAAGCAAAAGAAGTATCCCCGATTTATTGACGGTGCCCTGCAAAGTCATCTTCTCCGCCGATGAATAATCGGCCGTCACCTCAAAAGTTTTTGAGTTCAGAGCCGGATTAGCTGTCCTCATAAATTACCTCCCGTTATTATCCAAAAAAGTTCCTTTAACTCCGGCGCACAAGCCACCGGATTCAAAGTTTATAAATATGCGCTCTAAAAATCAATCCGAATAGGGCCTGCCTGACGGTAGGCAGGGGGCAGAGCTTATTCCTGCCGCGGCGGGCGCTCAGGGAAATTTTGATTGGGATAAATATCACATTGACATAAAAGCGCTGTCTTTATATTATTGGAAATGTGGTTTTGGCTGCGCTTTATAGAGGATTAATTTTATGAACAAGATTGTTTTTTGCATCAGCGTCATTTTGGCCCTGCCGGTGGCCGCCTCGCGGTCATGGGCGGAAAAAGCTCCTCCCGGAGCGGCTATAGAGGCTTCCCCGTTTATGTTTTCTCCAAATGGCGACGGAGATCTTGACACAACAGACCTCCAGCTGAAATTAAGCGGCGATTATAAGCTCCGCGCCTGGCAGATATACATCCAGAACACTGCGGGCGAAACGGTGAGGAAAATGAGCTGGCCCGACGAAACCCCGGCGTCCGTGAAATGGGACGGTAAAGACAGCGAAGACCAAGAGCTCCCCGACGGCCGATACTCGGCTTTCTTTGAAGCCCATTTTAGCAAAAAACTCGTTATCACAAGCTCCGCGCCCATTATAATAGACCGTGCCGGGCCGATCGTCTCAATTGAAGTCTCCCCTGAGATCATTTCACCCGACGGCGACGGCAAAGACGACGGGGCCGTCTTCAGCGTCAGCGCGCAGGATCTGACTTTTGTGGAGAGGTGGTCGCTGGAAATTTCCGACGAGAAGGACACGCCCGTCAAACTCTTTGAAGGCAAAGGCGCCGCGCCCGAAAGCATAACATGGGACGGCAAAGACGATTATTACAGCAGGGTCGTGCCCAACGGCATCTATACCGCGGAGCTGACCGCATCCGACGTACTCAGAAACAAGAGCATACCGGCCAAGGTCAAAATTAGAGTGCATGTGCCGCCGAAAGTCGT
This sequence comes from Candidatus Omnitrophota bacterium, assembly GCA_013791745.1. Lineage (NCBI taxonomy): Bacteria > Pseudomonadati > Candidatus Omnitrophota > Candidatus Omnitrophota bacterium. The sequence goes on along the minus strand of VMTH01000090.1, from coordinate 871 downwards.
GACGAAGGAGATCAAGATACAGGACGACGTGCGCGGATTGAAAGTGAATCTTTCGTCTAACATACTTTTCGGCAGCGGCAAAGCAAAGCTTCAGAGCTCCGCCAACAAATCCCTGGATGAAGTCGCCGCGCTCGCCAAAGCCTACCCCGAAAACAAGATCAGCATAGAAGGCCACTCCGATTCGGTCGGAAGCAACGCTTATAACAATACACTGTCCCTCGAAAGAGCGCAGTCCATACGCGATTACCTGGTATCCAAAGGCCTGCCCAAAGGAAGATTCATGGTCAGCGGTTACGGCGAAGAAAAGCCCATCGCCTCAAACCGCAACCGCGAGGGCCAGATGAAAAACAGGCGTGTTGAGATAATAATCCTCAAATCGGGAAAGGAGTAAAATATTTATGAAATTCCACCATTACCTCATTGTTATCATCCTCTCTTTTTTGATCTCCTGCGCGTCATATATTCTCCTGAGCGAAGGCTATGTGAGCACGCCCGATATATTCAGAAAAGCATCCCCCGTCCCCGACCTGTCGGGTAAAAGCCCGGAATTCGCCGGACTTTTCGCGGCTTCCAAAAATTTCAAACTCAATGTGGCCGGACAGGAATTCACGGCATCGGGTGAAAAAGGCAGTATCTTCCGCCAGAGCCCCGCGGCGGGTTTTCTTTTAAAATCAGGAAAGACAATTGACGCGTGGATCTCCGGCGGCTCTTTCAGCATCGCCGTGCCCGACCTGAAAGGCCTCACGCTTGAGGAAGCGAAAGACGCTCTTCAAAAAAGCTCGCTGAATTCAGGCGCGAGCCAGAAAGAAAGCTCCCCCGACATCGCTGAAAACAAAGTCATAAAGACAATACCCGGAGCCGGGGCATGGTG
>VMTH01000089.1 GCA_013791745.1 Candidatus Omnitrophota bacterium | reverse complement strand
TCATAAATCTTAAAGGAGTAGTCCGTACGGATAGTTGTTTGATATTTTGTGATTTTTTAGTTTCCCTGCCAATCTTAGGAGATAAAAAATCTACTTTCAATTCGGCATTCCAGAGCCAAAAGGAACCATCGGGGTTGAAATTAAGAATAAATCCAAGTTTCTCTAACTTAGCAATTAAATCTATTTTCTTTTTCCCTTTGTACGGAAACGGGATTAAAAAATCTATATCCAGTGTTCTGAGGGGATAGTTTCTTACTTTTAAATGTTTTTGATATAACAAAAAGCACCAGCTTCCGATTAATTCTAGTCCTTCATCCCATAATCCCTCTTCATCAAATACCTTCAAAATATTTTTTACAATGTTAATCATTTTATTTTTGAGAGCAACTTCAATGCTTCTTTTACTTTTTTTAATTCGTTTTTTAAAACATTCCGTCTTTTAATCTTATTGATAATGTCCTCTGGTTCATTTTTACCTAAATATTTATGTAAAATTTTATCTTTCTCTCTGTATTGAAGATAGTAGTAAAAATGTCCGCCAATTTTACGTTTTTTTATACTTCCTTTCGGTAATTTGGAGAATTCTTTTTTCAGTTCTACATTTACCTTTAGATAATGTTCCTTGCTTTCTTTAAGTATACCCTTTAAAACTTTCACCGAATCCCTCCTTACACTACGGTATTCTATTAAATATATATTGTAGTGTAAAGAGTATTGTACCCAGATGCAAGGTTCGGCATACGGAAGTATGTGTCCGCCGGAGGCGGGCAACTTCGCTATGAAGGACAAATACCTTGTCATATTTATTCCGAAAGCCGTTTGATTCCTTTGCAGGCAGGCGACCCGCCTATCGCCTGCCTATTAGATTTGTTCCGAGGCCCGTCCTCCGCAGTAGCCCTGCTACGGAGGGTGGAAAAGCAGGGTTAATTGTTTCTTCCAAAAAAAATGAAAGAGGCTCTCTTAAAAATGAAATGACTGCCAACGGCAGTCGCGAATTTTTTGAGGGGGTATTCAGTAAAAAACAAGAACAAGCGCGATGGCGGAGCGTTTCAAACTATGTTCGAACTTATTGCATAAAACATTCATTAATTTGTCATTCCGAACCCTGAGCGTAGTCGAAGGGGAGGAATCTTATTCATTCTTCTTTTATGGCTCCCTTCCAGACTGTGTCGCAATTCCGATTATGGTAATTCTTTGAAAATAGTAGTTGCAAAGTTTACTTTGCTTTATCAAGTTTTGGTATCTTTTAGCAGAGCAAGCTCTGCAACTACAATTACGACACAGTCTCTTCGGTCGCAATACTTATGAGCTCGGCGCCTCCGACTACCTTTCTTACAGAAAGCTTCTGCGGCGCCTCGCATAAGAGACGGTCGGAGGGCATCGGGCAATTGCATCGCCCTTGCACCTCCTCCCTTTGTCCAGCCGCCTGCGTATCCGCTTCCTCCCCTTTGGGTCGGTCGTTCTGCCTGTGGCAGAACAGCGGCTTTTGTAATGAGCACTCTGAATGCCCTCTGTTCGTTCACCCGCCCTCCTTACGGAGGCCTTTCGCTCTCAGCCTCTGCGATACAGGGGCAAGCACCGCCGTTCGCTTGCTCCTGTATCTGTTCCTCGATAAGCGAAGATGGGAGCATTTGCTCATGGAGATATCACACATATATTGCTATTGCTGTTTTTATTAAGAAAATCGCATAATTCTTTAGTCGGCAAATTTTTTTTATAAGAGAAATATTTTCTTTTACAAAGTATAAAAAGACGGGAAATGTAACTTTTAGGTTACATTCCCCGCTATAATTATTACAAGTAAGTTCTCATGTAGAAACAGGGGTTTGCGAAGCTATTTCCTCTTTTTCACTACCTCTCTTGCATCCTGACAATGAGAGAAACATGCACGCAATTATCATTATTACATTAATTATGTTGGGTTTTCCATTTATCTCCTTGCCAGTCTGTAAAATCTCAATATTATATTTATTTTAAAATGCTATTCCTTGTCCTTTTTTCTACCGATCAATATTAAGAATGTACCTAAAAGAAACATTATTGCTACGATAAAAATTCCAGCCTTACTTTTAGTTTCGATCACAATCAGAAATGGTATCGTAGTGAAGCTGACAACAAGCCATCCATAAACGGTATACATGGATTTATATTCGATTGCTGAGTTCTCTTGGTTCTTATTTTTTTCCATAACGTACATTGCCTCCTATAGGATATACCTTTGCAATAATTAATACTGGCGCTTTTTCAGTTACTTAGATAGAGACTTGTGGTGGCGATTTATTTAAGGGGTTTTCTGAGCGGGACTGTTTTATGTAAAAATAAACATATTCTCCATGTTTTGTAAATGGCGGAGAAGCGGAATATTTGTTATAGATAGCGGCGACGGTGCCTGATACTTTTCTTTTAGAAGTGTTTGTAATAAGAACAGATTCTGCACTGCTGTTGCCCTGGAGATATTCGTTTGATTCGCGCTGCTGGTCATTTGCTAATGAATTCTGAGTTTCGGACTGATATAAAAAAGCAGCGGCAGGCTTTTCTGCAAAAAGAAAACCCGCAGTTAATACTATTAATATCAGCAGCGAAACTGTTTTGGTTATATTTATTAAATATTTATTGTATATCATACATTCTTTTATGTTCATATTTCTAGCATTTTCTTATGATTAAATTTTAGTGTTGTGGGCCCTATTATGCCCCCGGAAATAACCATTTTCATTGCTTCCTCCACACCCCATTGAAGCTCCTTAATTTGCGATTCTTTTAAAACAACTAAGGCACCGGAAGTAGGATTCGGAACGGTAGGTATAAATACTTTTAAAAGTGTTTCTCCTGTATCCTCGTTTTTTACTTCGCCGGTAACGAATCCGATAACCCACACATCAGGCCTAAAATAATCAACTAAAACGGCTTTTTTAAACATTTGATTTTCGGGCAGCGACAAAGTGTTAGACATCTGTTTCCCAACTTGATAAACTGTCTTGACAAGCGGAATTTTATTCATAATAGCTTCCAAAATGGCAAACAATTTTTTACCAAAAACGTTACTGCCTATTATACCAGAGATATATAAAACGAAAATAAACAGTATAAGTCCAAGTCCGGGAATACGATACCCAATATATTGATCAACCAGCGCCATAACTTTCTTGTCGATGACAACATAAACAATCCTTAATATGGAAATCGTAAGTCCGATAGGAATAAGAGCCAAAAGTCCCCTGAATATATACAGTTTTAAATGATTTAATAGATTTTTCATTTGATCACATTTTC
>VMTH01000088.1 GCA_013791745.1 Candidatus Omnitrophota bacterium | reverse complement strand
GGGCTGAATTACGGCGCGGAGATAATGCTTGATTTTATCGGCGAGGCGGATGAGGCTGAGATAGAAAAATTCCTGGCCCTTTCAGTGAATTATATAGGGATACACATTTCCATAGACGAGCAGATGCGGGGCGAAAAGGGAGGGGACCTGCTCGATAAACTTGTCGGGCGTACCAACATACCCGTTGTCATTGCCGGCGGCATCAATTCCGAGACCGCGGCGTCTTACGCCTCCCGGGGCGCCGGCACGGTGATAGTCGGCGGCGCGATAACGAAAGCCAAAGACCCGGAAGCGGAAACGAAAAAAATAAAAAAAGCTCTTCAGGAAAACACAAGCATAGCCAGCGAGTATTTCGTCAGGGTTGATGAGAAGAATATAAAGAGTGTCCTCGGCAAAGTGTCCTCGGCGAACATGTCCGACGCCCTGCACCGCGGCCTGCCCCTCAAAGGTATAAAAGCCGTGACCTCCGGGAAGCACATGGCGGGCCGCGCGATGACCGTCAGGACCTCTCCCGGCGACTGGGCAAAACCGGTTGAAGCGATAGACCTGGCCTCAAAAGGAGACATACTCGTCATAGACGCCGGAGGCGGCGCACCCGCGGTCTGGGGCGAGCTGGCCACGCACAGCGCCCTGCAGAAGGGCCTCGGCGGCATTGTCATTCACGGGGCCGTCAGGGACACGCCGGATATCAAAAAAATGGATCTGCCGGTTTTTTCCTCCGAGATCACGCCTCAGGCGGGAGAGCCCAAGGGTTTCGGAGAGATAGGGGTGCCCATAGTCATAAGCGGCGTGCGGATAAAAACGGGAGACTGGATAATCGGTGACGATGACGGGGTGGTGGTGATCCCGAAAGAGAAAGCCGCCGAATTCACAAACAGGGCCATGGATGTCCTGGAGAGGGAGAACAGGATAAGGGAAGAGATAAAGGAAGGCTCGACGCTGGCGTCTGTCGCGCAGTTGCTGATGTGGGAAAAACAGAAATGATAAGGAAGGGATTATGAAATATCTTGTAACAGGCGGCGCGGGTTTCATAGGCTCGCACATAGTGGAGAAACTGCTCAAAACAAAAAATGAGGTGAGGGTTCTGGATAATTTTTCTTCGGGTAAAATGTCCAATCTCGTTTTCACAAAAGGGAAGAAAAATTTTCAGCTCATACGGGGTGACATAAGGGATATCAGAAGCTGCCGGAAAGCCTGCAGGGGCGTTGACTATGTCCTGCATCAGGCGGCCCTGCGCTCCGTGCCGAAATCAATGAAGGATCCCTACGCCTATAATGATGTCAACATAAACGGCACACTCAACATGCTTTACGCATCCAGGGATGCCGGTGTGAAAAAATTTGTGCTGGCTTCCTCAAGTTCCATTTACGGCGACACATCAAAATTCCCGCAGGAGGAGAGCGATATGCCGCTTCTTATCTCACCCTACGCTCTGTCCAAGCTCACGGGGGAGTATTACTGCCGTATTTTTTCGGAACATTACGGCCTCTCAACAGTTGCGTTGAGGTATTTCAATGTCTTCGGCCCGCGCCAGGCGCTGGATGATGAATACGCGGTTGTGGTTCCCAAATTCATCCATTCGGTGCTCAAGGATGTTTGTCCCCCTATTTTCGGTAATGGCAGACAGTCGCGCGATTTCACCTTCGTTGAAAATGTCGTGGAGGCGAATCTTCTCGCCGCGAAAAATAAAAAAGTGTCGGGGGAAGTCTTCAATGTGGCCTGCGGTAAAGACACGACGGTGCTGGATCTCGCGCGGAAAATAAACAGTATACTGGGTAAGAACATAAAGCCCCATCTCCTTCCGGTGCGCGCGGGCGATGTGTTCAAGACACTTGCTTCTACGGTAAAAGTCAGGAAAAAACTCGGGTTTAAAGGCAGGGTCTCTTTTGACGACGGGCTTAAAAAGACGGTGGATTATTTCAAGAAAAAATATGCTTAACGCGGATAAACAGTTTGAGATATTAAGATCCGGCTGCACGGAGATAATAGAGGAAAAAGAGTTAAAGGATAAGCTCGCCCTCGGCAGGCCGCTCAATATCAAGTTCGGCGCGGATCCGAGCGCTCCCGACATCCATCTCGGCCACATAGTGGTGCTGGATAAGCTGCGCCGCTTCGGCGAGCTCGGCCACAAGATAATTTTCATCATAGGGGATTTTACCGCGCGCATCGGCGACCCCAGCGGCCGCAGCATGACAAGGCCCGTTCTGTCAAAAGAGCAGATAACGGAAAATTCAAAAACTTATCAGAAGCAGATTTTCAGGATACTCGATAAAAAATACACACAGGTTGTTCACAATTCCCGGTGGCTGGAAAAAATGAGCCTTGAGGAGATCCTGATGCTCGCCGGAACAAATACCGTTTCAAGGATGCTGGAGAGGGATGATTTTAAAAAAAGGTTTAAAGAAAATATCATGATCAGGACCTCCGAATTTCTCTATCCTCTTTTACAGGGCTATGATTCGGTGCGGGTTGAGGCGGATGTTGAGATCGGCGGAAGCGACCAGATATTCAATCTCCTTATGGGCCGCACGATTCAGCAGAAATATGAGCAGCCCCCCCAGAGTGTTATGACGCTTCCTCTTTTGAAGGGCCTTGACGGCGAGAAGAAGATGAGCAAAAGTTACGGAAATTATATAGGCCTGGACGAGAAGCCTGAAGACATATACGGTAAAGTGATGTCGGCCAGCGATTCCCTGATGTATGAATGGGCCCAGATACTGTCCTTCGCCGATAAGGATGCTATCAAGGGCCTGGATCCCCGCAGCGCTAAGGCCGTTCTGGCTCACAACATAAGCGAATACATATGCTCGAAAGATGAGGCTGACGGAGCACGGGATCATTTTGAAAAAGTCGTGGTGAGAAAAGGCGTGCCGGAAGACATCAAAGAGTTTTTTACGGATGAGAGCCAGATGCCGCTTGCCGATCTTGTTTTCGCCGCCGGAGGCGCGCCTTCAAAGAACCGCGCGAAACAGCTTGTCGAGCAGGGGGCGGTGTCGCTGGAGGGTGAGGTTATAAAAAATTTCAGGGAAAATATAAGGATAGAGGACGGCGCTCTGCTCAAGGCGGGGAAAAGATTCTTTGTGAAGATAAGGAAGGGAAAATGACCGAAGAACAAAAAGAACAGGAACAGGAAGTCCCCGTTGAGCCCGAAGTCAAACAGGAGTTGCGGAATAATGTAGATATGGTCAGTGAGATAACCACGGAACTGAAACGCTTTTTCACTTTTGACATACTCAACTACATACATAAGCCCTGGAAACTGATAGGCCTTAATTTTTTTATGGGCCTCGTCAGAGGAATAGGTTTTTTCCTCGGTATGACAATCGTGGGGGCTATTGTTTTCACCATGCTGACTAAAGGTTTGCAGGCCGGCATAGAGGCGAAGATCCCTATACTGAGCGAATGGCTGGCGCAGCTGGTGGCTATGGTGCAGAATAACATGCAGATGGTGAAGTAAGATGGCCAAGTACATAACAAAAAAAGGACAGGATAAACTGCTCGCTGAGCTGAGGAGATTGAAGACTGAATCCGTTCCGCGCCTCAGCAGAGAGATAAACGAGGCTCTCGCCCAGGGAGACCTTTCGGAGAACGCGGAGTATCATTCCGCCAAAGAGGACCTGACGAATGTCCAGAAAACGATAGCCAAGCTCGAGAACGCCTTGAATTCAGCCATGGTAATAGACGAAAAACAGATGTCTTCCGACAAAGTCTATCTGGGAGCCACGATAGAGGTGAAAGACTCTTCCGGCGATACGGATGAATACACCGTTGTTTCCGCTGAAGAGGCGGACCCGGTTGAGGGCCTCCTGTCCTCATCCTCTCCCATAGGCCGCGCGCTGCTGGGCCGGACCGTGGGAGAAAAAGTGACATTTGAAACTCCAGGCGGCCAAAGGCAGGTGGAGATCGTTTCGATAAGAAGAGAGTGACTTTTCCTAAAAGAATCCTTGTAGCGGGCATCTTTCTCCTTGCGGTTCCCGCGCTTTACGCCCTTGAAATAATCAAAGTTACCGACTACACCTTTCCGGGCGGTATAATCAAAGTGACGGTGGCGAGCCCCCGGCAATGCGAAGCCGGGTTCATGGGAAAAATGTATCCGCTTTTTAAGGACGGCAAAATATCATCGGGTTATGTTCCCGTGCGGCTTGATGTGAGCGGAAAGGCGCCGCTCATCATCAGGGAAAAAAGATTTTTGAGAAAGGACCTGACGATTGAAAAGATGATAACTATACAGGATAAGAAATTCAGGCAGTCCCGCATAAGCGTGGGGCGGGAGAATATCCCGGAGGTTCCCGCGGAGAGCAGAAAAAAGATAACGCTGAATCTGGGATCTTTCACGAAGAAAAAATACAGCGGAGATTTTTCCGAACCCCTTAAAAAATCTGTCATATCCAGCGGCTTCGGCGTGCGCCGCGTTGATAAGCGCGGGAAAACCCTCTGGCAGCACAAGGGCGTTGATTTTGTCGCTCCCGTCGGCACGGAAGTTTTTCCGGTCTCAAGCGGGAAAGTGATCCAGGTTCTGAAGGAGTCGCCCCTCCACGGAAACGCCGTTATCATAGAGCACGGCCGCGGCGTGAAGAGTTTTTACATGCATCTGGATGAGAACCTCTGCGAAGAAGGAGAGATGATAACGCCCGACCGCCCCCTCGGCACGCTGGGTTCAACGGGCCTTTCCACCGGAGCTCATCTGCATCTGGGGATATACCTTTTCGGCGTGCCGGTGGACCCGCTTTACGCCATTAAGGCGCTGCGAAGGGAGGAAATGTGATCAATATTTTCAAGGGCTTTCTTATAGGAATAGCGAATCTGATTCCCGGCGTATCCGGCGGCACATTCGCGCTGATACTCGGGATATACGAGAGGCTCGTCCGGGACATCAACCGGATAACTTTTAAGAATATCAGCGCCCTTTGCGCGAAAGGCCGCCTCAGGGAAGCGTTTAATAATCTGGACGGAGTTTTTATAATCTCGCTGGGCGCGGGCGCGTTTCTGTCCATCGTGTCGCTGGCTCCGGTCATAGACTGGTGCCTGAAAAACCAGCCCTCTGTCACCCTGGCTTTTTTCGGCGGGCTCATAATCCCCTCCCTTGCCCTGCCTATAGACCGCGTTAGAGACAGGGGATTTAAAAACGCGATTTTCGCTCTGCCCGGCATAGCCCTCGTCCTTTTTGTTTATCTCTGGGGGCCGGCTGGCTCACCGGGCGATTTCTCGCTTATCACCGTTTTTGTCTGCGGCGCGCTTGCCACCTCCGCCATGATACTCCCGGGGATAAGCGGCTCCTTTATCCTGCTGGTCATAGGTATATACGGGACGGCGATAGGCCATATCAAAACTTTTTTTTCAGGTTTCACTTTTCCGTCTTTTGTTTTTCTCTCGGTTTTCGCCCTCGGCTGCGTCGTCGGAATAGTGGCGGCCGCCAGGCTCATCAAATATCTTTTTGAAAAATACAAAGACAGAACGCTCTTTTTCCTTGTGGGCCTTATATTGGGGTCGCTGACGGTTCTGTGGCCGTTCAAGGATTACTCTTTTGAGGAGCCGGGCAAAGTCAAAACGAGCATCGCCGCCGCGAAGAACACGCTCCCGTCCTCGGCAAAAGAGGCCGTCTATCCGGCGCTGTTCTTCATGCTTGGCATTGCCGGCGCCCTTATGCTCAACAGGATAGAGAAAAATAGCAGCCCGCATGAGGATTGATTTTCACACTCACGCTTTTCCCGATAATATCGCCTGTGACGCCGTAAAGGCTCTCTCTCAAGACGGGAAAATCCCGTCTTTCAGCGACGGCACTCTTTCGGGGCTGATGAGATCCATGGACGCGGCGGGGATAGATATATCCGTGGTGCTGAATATAGCGACAAAGCCGTCTCAGACGCGCAATATCATAGACTGGTGCCTCAAAATAAAAAGTGACAGGATAATACCCTTCGCGAGCATACATCCGTCAAACAGCGATTATGAAGACATCATAGCGAGAATAAAAGGCGAAGGGCTCAAGGGGATAAAGCTCCATCCGATGTATCAGGACTTTGAAGCCGATGATGAAAAAATGTTCCCGTTATACGAAGCCATAAGTTCTTCGGGTTTGATAGTGATATTCCACTCCGGCAAAGACATAGCTTTTCCCGACGATGACAGGGCGGATGTGGGGCGCATCCTCAGTGTCCGGGAAAAATTCCGGGAACTCAAAATGGTCGCCGCGCACACGGGCGGCTGGCGGAGCTGGAAGGAAGTCTATGAGAAACTCGCGGGAAAAGATATTTATTTTGACATTTCAATGACTTCGGGATACATAGAAAGCGCAGAACTGTTCCATGATATAATCAGAAAACACAGCCCCGACAGGCTGCTTTTCGGCACGGACTCGCCCTGGGCGGATCAGAAAAAAGAAGCCGCGTGGGTGGATTCACTTGATATGGACAGGGAAGCGAAAGATAAGATAAAATTCAAAAACGCGCTGGAGCTTTTAAGCTGAAGACCGCTCGGAGAGGACCAAGGTATGACCGCTCACCGGGCAAGGAGGTTGTGTGAAGGATTTGTCAATTATATTTTCCAAAGAGCCTTTTTCAAAACTCAGCGTGAGCGGGCGCGGGTTTTTCGGGGAGCATGTCAGGACAATATCGTCGCGTAAGGGCAAATGCCTTATAAAAGAAGGAGAGAAGGGAGACACGGTGTATTTTCTTCTTGAGGGCTGCTGCAGCGTGTTGCTGGATACCCCGAAAGGGCCCCTGCCGATATCTCATCTTTACCCGCCGGATTTTTTCGGCGAGCTCGCGGCGCTGGATCAGATGATCGCCGATGTGAAGAGAACGGCCACCGTCATCAATCTCACGGATGTCTCCGCCGCCGCTATGAAGGCGGATGATTTTAAGGAACTCTGTTCCTCGTATCCGGATGTACTGGAAGCGGTGGATAAATTCTACCGCGACCGCCAGCGGGAGCTTGCCCAACTGCGCGAGAGGATAAAAAATATATAAAGAATGGAATGGAAGAAAATAGGCGACGGCCTTAAAGCCTGCGAGAAAAAAGCGCAGGTGAGGAGTATCAGGGTCCCCGATTCTTCCGGCACCTGGAGGCGCTACCGGATAAGCACGGTCTGGGAGCTCGGCGCGGAAAAATTCAGTCTCGTTCCTGGTGAGGCCATGCTCGTTATGGACGAGGGAAAGAGCATAGGCCTGCGCATAACCGGCCGGGATTCCGGCCTTGTCAAAATAGGCAAAAATCTGGGCGTCCAGCAGCAGATCCTCACCAGCTTTAACGCTGTCAGCAAAAAGGCCGTCGCGCGTCTCACATCCGGCCTGAGCCTTGAATTTTACGAGGAAGAAGAGCGCGTCCTCGCCAAAGAGCGCGGCAGCGAATAACAGTAATGGGGCCGATACCCGCAATTGCCTTGTTAAACAGTTTAAGGTACTGGGATCTGTTGCGGGGCTTTACCGGTTAATAGAAAAAATTAAGAATATTTCTCAGCAGATTATTCTATTTGGCAGCGCCGCCAGAGGGGAAAATTTTGTATCTCATTACTGAGATAGTCTTGGAAATAGCGATATCGCATATAAGGGGAAATTGCGAATATTGCCATCATGCTTAAAATTTTTTATTGTTGCCCGGGAAAGAACAGAATTCGGATATTTTTGTCCATAAACCTTTAAACTTTTGTTCTGAAGGCTGGTTCCCGATTTAACCTCTAAAGGATAAATTTGTTCTTGAGAAGCGATGACAAAATCAACCTCTGCGGAATTTTGGCTTGTCCAGTAGTAAATGTTGTTATGTCCAGTCGCCTTCAGTTCCTGCGCAGTGTAGTTTTCGGTAAACGCCCCGTTATAAACGCGAAATAAGATATTCCCCCCGGTGATGGTTTTAGACGATAGTTTTAGCATTGCCCCGAGCAAGCCGACGTCCAAAAGGAATAGCTTGAAAATATTTTCCTGCTTATAGCCCTCTAAAGGTAAATGAGGTTTTTGAATGCTATACGATTTATAAACTAATCCAGAGTCTTCGAGCCAGGCAATAATCTCATTATATTCTCTTGCTCTGGCGTTTTTTTCTATTTCGGCGAACTTAAATTTTTTATTTTCTTTGGATAATTGAATCGGCATAGCTCTCCATATTTTTGTGAGTTTCATTGCTGTGTTTGCTTCAGCGTGCTTACTGAAGTCTTTTTCATATCCGTGTAACAAATCATCCTGAATTTTTCTAACGCTGTTTAAATTCCCGTCCAGAGTATATTGATTTATTGCTCCAGGCATTCCGCCGATATAGAAGTACATTTTCAGCAATTCAAGTAATTGATTGTGAAAGACATCATCTATTGGATTTAAGTTCTCTATGTCGTTTAAAAATCGCCTGAGCCGGGTTTTGCCGATACCATCTAAAAACTCGCCAAAAGAAAAAGGGTATAGAGTTAATTCTGTGACCTTTCCGACGGGGTAAGGCGATGATTGCCGGAGTTTAACGCCAAGGAGAGAGCCCGCGGATACAATATTGCACGGTTCATCTGCTTCGGCAAAGTATTTCAGGGCGCTTAACGCCCTCGGCGCTTCCTGAATTTCATCAAAAAAGATCAATGTATTTTTAGTATCAATTTTTTTCTCTTGGTAAAGGGAAAGTTTTTCAAGTATTTTTTTGGCATTTAATGTGTCTTCAAAAAATTTTCCTAATTCTGGGTTTTCTTCAAAATTGAAATAGGCCAGGGTATCAAACTCTTTTTGGCCGAATTCTTTTAATATATATGTTTTCCCCACCTGTCGCGCCCCTCCTAATATTAGAGGTTTGCGGTTTGAGGCATTTTTCCAGTTGATCAAATCCGCATAGATATCCCTTTTCATGATTACATATTAGCAGATTCTTCGTAAGGATAGCAAGATAGTCGTATGGAATTCGTGTGATTTTCCACATTTTTACATGCCAAAAACGTGAAGTCTTTAGAAAAAGTCGTGTAAAAAACGTGATAAATGGGTCAAAACAATATGTTATTGAAGATAAGTGGGAAGCGGTTGAAAAAGAAAAAATGCGGAATATAAATAGACTGACAGAAGCCTCAAAAATACTTCTTGTTGCGGAAGTTTTGGCAAAGAAAGGGAAGAAAGAAGTCTCATTCGGCATTGATTGCGCTACCCGTGTGGAAAAAATCCGAGCTTTTCAGATAAGGGAGCAAGTGGTCAATAATAGATCTGAAATCGGACCGTGTAGATGGCTTTTCAGCCCCTGGTAATAACTGGGAACGTTCGTGCTATTTGCAATGTGAGCAAAAATCGCTATACTATGGGCAGTTACAAATAATCGGGGTGTGGCCCAGTTGGCTAGGGCACTTGACTGGGGGTCAAGGGGTCGTCGGTTCGAGTCCGGCCACCCCGATAATTTCAGACTTCGGCGCTGATTTTCAAAAAAATTCGGTGAGCTTTGCTCACCGTTCTTTTCGGAATTTCCGGAATCCCCCTCTGAAAAAAACAAAAAAGACCACGGCTTTTCTAAATCC
>VMTH01000087.1 GCA_013791745.1 Candidatus Omnitrophota bacterium | reverse complement strand
CAGTTATAGAAGATAAAAAATATCTGGAGGAAGTCGTCAAATTCGCGAAGAAGTACGATATAATAGTCATTTACGATAACGCTTATTCGGAGGTGACATTCGGTGATTATGTCGCTCCGTCTTTTTTACAGGTGAAGGGCGGGAAAGACGTGGGTGTCGAGTTTGGATCTTTTTCAAAGACATATAACATGGCGGGCTGGCGAATCGGCTGGGCGGCCGGCAATTCCGAGATCCTGGGGGTGCTGGCGAAATACAAGAGTTATCTTGATTACGGCGTGCCGACCTTCGTGCAGCTCTCAGGGGTGCGGGCGCTGGAGCTGGAAAAAAAGGACATCCAGCCGACGCTCGATGAATATGAAAAACGCTTTGATTTTTTTGTAAAAAAACTTTCGTCCATAGGATGGGATGTGAAAAAGCCCAAAGCCACGATGTATCTCTGGGCGAAGATACCGCCCCCGTACGCGAATATGCCCTCTCTGGAATTCGCGGAACTTCTTATAGAGACAACCGGTATTGCCGTCGCTCCGGGGATAGGTTTCGGCACCTACGGTGAAGGTTATGTGCGTATAGCGATGGTGACGCATTACAAAAGATTCCATGACGCTTTTTTGAGGCTCAAAAAATTCATGAAGAATCCGCCCTCTCAAAAATGAAGAAGACGATAAACATAGGACTCGCCGGATACGGCACGGTGGGGAAAGGCGTGATGTCGCTTCTCCTGTCAAAAAACGAGGATCTTTCCGCGCGCGCCGGGGCTAAGCTGCGGATCAAAAGAGTGTGCGATAAAAAATTCGCGGCTAAGGATAAGGCCGACGCCCGCCGGTTATCTGAACAGAACAAGGGCTATCACGGCCTTCTTCCCGAGAGCAAAGTCTATACGCCGGACATAGAGGATATTTTCAACGACCCCGAAATAGATATATTCGTCGAGCTGATAGGCGGTTATCAGCCCGCCAAAAGGTTTATTCTTCTGGCGCTGGAGAGGGGGATGGATGTTGTCACCGCCAACAAAAATGTTCTGGCAAAGGACTTTAACGAACTGCTCGCTGCGGCCGCTAAAAACAAAAGACGGATATATTTTGAGGCCACGGCCGGCGCGGGAATACCAATTATCGCGGCGATAAATGAGGGCTTTTGCGCCAATGAGATATACGGTTTGGCGGGGATACTCAACGGGACAACCAATTATATACTGTCCGAGATGTCATCGGGTAAAGCTGGTTTTAACGAATCGCTGAAAAAAGCGCAGAAACTCGGTTTCGCCGAAGCCGACCCCACGCTTGATATCACGGGCGGCGATTCCGCGTCCAAACTGGCGATATTGTCGTCGCTGATTTTTAAGAGTCACATAAAGCCGTCTGACATATACACGGAAGGGATAGAGAAGATACAGCCTTTTGACATAAAGCTGGGCGGGGAACTGGGTTACACCATTAAACTTTTTACGCTCATGGAAAAGGTAAAACCCGAACAGGGAAAAGCTTCCGCGAAAGAGGGCGTTGCCTTTCAGGTTGTTCCCGCCTTTATAAAGAGCTCGCATCCCCTTGCCAGTGTCTCGGGGGCTTTTAACGCCGTGTATATAAAGAGCGACGCCGCGGGCGAGCAGATGCTCTACGGCCCCGGCGCGGGTTCTCTTCCCGCCGCTTCCGCCGTGGTCAGCGACATCGTTTACTCGGCGCGCCACATAATGGAAAAGAGCGCTCTCCACATGCCGTTTTTTGATTTGAAAAAAAAGCCGCCGCGTATCGCCGACGCCAGAGAGGTGGAATCATGTTTTTATCTCAGGTTCACCGCCGAGGATAAACCCGGGGTGCTGGCGCGAATCGCTGATATACTTGCCGATCACGGCATATCCGTTGCGTCTGTCGTCCAGAAAGACGGTTTCTCACCCAAGGCGGTGCCCATTGTCGTGCTCACGCATGAGGCCCGGACGGGGGATTTGATAAACGCCATAGGTGAAATAGACAAACTTAAAATGGTGAAGGAAAAAACTGTTTATTACAGGCTTCTGGATATATGAAAGGCCTGATAGAAAGATACAGAAAATATCTGCCGGTGACCCCGGCCACGCCCGTCATTTCCCTGCAGGAGGGCTCCACCCCCCTGATACGTGTCCCGCGCATTGAAAAAGAATTCGATTTTCCTTTTCAGCTCTATGTCAAATATGAAGGATTGAACCCGACGGGTTCTTTCAAGGACAGGGGCATGACCATGGCCATGTCCAAGGCCGCCGAAAAAGGCTGTGAATATGTGATATGCGCATCCACCGGCAACACCTCGGCTTCGGCCGCGGCCTATGGTGCGCGGGCGAAAATAAAAGTGCTTGTCGTTATACCCGAAGGGGCGATAGCTCTGGGCAAACTTTCGCAGGCGATGATACACGGCGCGAAGATCGTGGCCGTCAGGGGAAATTTTGACGATTCTCTGAAGATCGTCCGGGAGATATGCGAAAAATATCCCGTTGAGCTCGTCAACTCCATAAATCCTTTCAGGATAGAGGGGCAGAAAACAGCCGCCTTTGAGATCGTCGACGACCTGGGCCGTGCGCCGGATTATCACGCCATTCCCGTCGGGAACGCTGGAAACATAACGGCCTATTGGAAAGGCTATAAAGAATATTCCGCCGTCCGTCCTGTGATGATGGGTTTTCAGGCGGCCAAATCCGCGCCCATCGTTGACGGGCACATAATAAAAGATCCGCAGACTGTGGCCACGGCCATAAAGATAGGGAATCCCGCTTCATGGAAAAAGGCGGAAGAGGCCAGGGACGAATCTCTCGGCGTCATAGACAAGGTGACGGACGATGAGATAATCTTCGCCTACAAGGCTCTCGCCGGGCTCGAAGGAGTCTTCTGCGAGCCGGCCTCCGCCGCGAGTGTCGCGGGCCTGATCAAATACAACAAAAAAGGTTATTTTAAAAACGCCTCGGAGAGGACGATAATAACGGCCACCCTCACCGGCCACGGCCTGAAAGACCCCGACACGGCCATCAAATCATGCGAGCACCCGGCTCTTGCACCGCCGGACCTCGAGGAAGTCTGTAAACTTTTAGGCCTGTAAATGCCTGAGAAGTTCGGGCAGCATTTTCTCAAAGACAAAACAGTAGTTGAAAAAATAATCTCGCTGCTGCCGCCGGGCGGCAATCTTTTAGAGATCGGCCCGGGGAAGGGCGCTCTGACATATAAACTCGCGCTGAACGCTTCCGATATCATCTGTGTTGAAAGAGACCCGAAGCTCGCCTATTATATGAAAGAGAAATTCGGCGGCGAAAAATTGCGTGTCATAACGGGCGACATACTGAAAGAAAGCGGATTTTTTGACGGCGCGCCGTTTAACATAATCAGCAATCTGCCTTACGGCATATCAACGGACATAATCTATTTTCTTGCCGCGCTGCCCGCATGGAATACATGCGTTTTGACTCTTCAGAAAGAGACGGCGGAACGCTTCACCGCGGCGACGGGCTCTTCCGGCTACGGCCGGACATCCGTGACGGCGGGCGTATTTTTTGATATTCATCTTGTCTTCACATTTTCAAAAAAATGTTTCAGTCCTCCGCCCAAAGTCGACGCGGGCGTGCTCGTTTTAAAAAACAGGAACACCGGCATAAACTCGGATGAGTGGAAGGACTTCATGAACATCTGTTTTTTCTCAAAGCGAAAAACATTGGCCAATAATTTAAAGAGGCTTCCTGATGATAAGGCCGTCAGGCTTTCGGAACACCCTGACATTGCCCCCGAAGCCCGGCCTCAGGAAGTTTCGCCCGGGCAATATTTAGAATTGTTCAAAAAAATATTTCCTCCGGCATGCAGGGATAGTAACGAAGCTTGCTGTCTTGCGCCCCCTAGGGGCTCAAAACCGTGAAATTCGCCGTTTATTTGCATATTTTCACGGTTTTGTTGACAAAAGAGTGAAAAGTTTTCCGCTCCAATTTGATAAATAAAGCAAATTAGGAGTATAGCCCTATTCCGTCAATCTTGAAAATCTTTCTAAGACGATAGCGGTTAATTTTTTTCTAAAATCCGAATTTAATTGTGAATCTTTTATGGAGTCAAGAATTATTTGTTTTTTATCAAGAAGATTGCGGGTTATTTTTTGAGGGATGTTATATTTTTCAGAGAAATTAAAAAAATCCCTAAGCCCTAAATTATTTTTTTTACCGTTTATTGTTATCGCGCAGTCTTCTTCCCCCGGAATTAATAATTTAGAAGATACGATATCATAAGCGGGCGACAGACGTACAGTGCGCATATCTGTATAGTTGATGGAGTAATTCTTTAAATGAGCGTCGCCGTTTCCGATTATGAAAAAAAATAAAGCTCTTTCATAAACGCGCTGAATATCCAGTCCCGGTATTTGGGATATTTCATTTAATTTATTCGCTATCTGCTCAAGTGAACCCGTATATTTATCTCTTTTTGATTTCCCCATAACCTGGCAGAAATCTTCCTGATTGATTTTGCCGCCGTTTTTGCGGTCAAATCTTTTTATAATAAAGGCTGAACTGCCGTCCTTTAATTTTATTAATGCGTGAGGGGGAATATCCAGCCCGATTTGTCCGGCAATCGCCATACACAGATTCTCGTTTTCAGGTAACTGTTCATATATTCCCGCTTGCGGTTTGAGAATATATTCTCCTCCCTCGCCGACGGATATTAATTTTTTTGACTTTTTATCCAGTTTTATTGAAAGTTTTGCCTGAACCCCCGATATTGATAACTTGCCCGCCATCTCCTGAGCTTTTATTGTTAATTCATTTAAAGACAGTTCTATCCGCGGAATATAGCTAACGCCAAAAAGGTCTTTCAGGCATTTTTTATGAAAGATTAAATTTTCAGATATTTTATTTCCGCACGAAAAACATCTGTTCATAATATTTCCTCTATGGATATTGCGCCGACGGTTTCTTTACAGGTGGCCAGAAGAAGTCCGTAATCATCTTCTCTGTCTATTTTCAATGTGGACGCAACCATTTCAAGATACCATCCTTCCGGAAGCAGCCCCTGAAAAAAAGGGAAGAGCGCGCCGCTTTCATAGGCATCTATCTGCAGAGGCAGTGAAACAGAAATCGGCGTATTTTTTTCAATGAAATCTTTTTCGTATGTGAATTTATAACCATGAGCGGTTTCTTCTATAATACCGGCTTT
The DNA here is from genome assembly GCA_013791745.1 of Candidatus Omnitrophota bacterium. Lineage (NCBI taxonomy): Bacteria > Pseudomonadati > Candidatus Omnitrophota > Candidatus Omnitrophota bacterium. The sequence goes on along the minus strand of VMTH01000087.1, from coordinate 3,340 downwards.
TTGACCGTTTGAATATACGGTTGCTTTTCTATAATTTGTTTTCATCTTTCGTGATATCAATGTGGTAACCGAAAAACCGTAAGACTTGATCAACCTTATCAAGCTGTACGGTCGCCTTGCCGTTTTCCAGTTCCCTGATAAATCGTAAGCCAACTCCCGCGCGCTCAGATAATTCCACCTGCGTAAGGTGAAATTTTTTTCTTAATTCTTTGATATGTTTGCCTATATTATTCATCTTCATGCCTCGGCAATAGTATAGACCCTTTCGGGCGCAATGTCAAGTTTTTTTATTACAAACTATACCTTTTCGGGTATAGTTTGCGATGATAATGTATAAAATAAGCCCGACAGGGTAGAATTACCACATTAAAAAATCAATATTATACCCGTTAGGGTGGATATACAATTCTTAGCCTGCATTATTCATAATGAGAATATTTCTGATAAAAGTGTTTTTACCCTTCGGGCACAAGGGGTAGCCGCAGGTTATAATGCCCTTTTGGGTGCTTCAGCCTGCGTTTAATTGACGGGGAATATACGCAACCTAAAGTTGCAGCTTCAGGGATGCGTGCGCTTGACAAGCGAGTTGAATAACATTAAACTATTGTTGTAGCTCTTTTGAGCTACAAAGGAGGCTTGCCATGATTAAATACGCGAACATGCGGGATCTTAAAGTAAGGACACCTGATATTATTGCTTTTACAGAACAGGGAAGTGATGTGATTATAACTTTCAGAGGGAAACCAAAAGCTATTCTTTCCCGCATTGATGAAGATACGCTTGAAGAATATATCCTGACGCACTCGCCGAAGTTTCAAAAAATGCTGGATGAGATGGATAAAGATATAGAAAAAGGACAATACAGAAATTTCCGCAAATATCTTAAAGAAAAAAAGATAAATGTATAAGGTTTACAGTACGCCGCGTGCGGAAAAAGATCTCAATAAAATATCAGAAAAGATTGCGCGCGTTATATTCAAAGAAATATTATTTCTTGAGAAAAACCCTTTTCCCGACGGCTACAGAATAAAAAAGATTAGAAGGCTATTCAAGCCCGCCAAATATGAATTAAAAGTTCAGGATTACAGGGTGCTTTTTAGTATGATGAGCAATAAAATAATTATTGGCAGAATAATTCATAGAAAAGATTTGGAACTTGCGTTAAAAAAATTGCGCCGCTGAATACGTATTAATTATGCCTATTCAACTTTTACAATTCCCAGGAATAGTTGTGACGATATTTTGGATATGCAGAATAGGATATGCAGAATGGAGTTGGCAGTTCCATAAATCTATGTAAAATGGAACTATGTATGAGTCCACTCTAAAAAGTCATTCTCGGTGTCATTCCGACGAATGTAATGAGGAGGAATCTTGATTATAAGCATTTTAGAGCGGACTCAATAAACTATGAAGATAAAAATTAAAGTTAAAGCCGCAAGCAAGACGCCCGGAGTGAGCCTCCGCGCCGACGGGATGCTCTGCGTGAAAGTGGACGCGCTGCCTCAGAAGGGCAAAGCCAATAAGCGTCTCATGGAAATATTGTCGGAACATTTCGGCGTCGCGAAATCTGAAATCAGCATTGTCCACGGCGCCGGCGAGTCCGTCAAGCTCATTGAGATAAAAAAAGAAGTTTCATCACGAAAATGAGTTGGTAGCTTTTCATCGCTTAATGTATGACAAAAGGGAGACCCGTATAACAAACTCGAACCGGTTATTGTAGGGGCTATTTCTTTTGCCAAGTCAAAACGTCTTTAATTATTTTTGAAAGTAATTCTAAATTTTTAACTTTCTGTTTTCTTAATCTGTTGCAGATTTCGTCTATTATCTTTTCTTTTTCTGTTTGGGGGATACTGTTTGTTACTGCTCTAAAGAATTCTATAAGAGGAAGATTTAGAGCATTAGCAATTTTCTCAAGACTCTTTATGCTTATGTTTACTTCACCCCTCTCTACTGCGCCAACATAAGTGTTATGAAGTTTTGCCTTGTTTGCTAATGTTTCCTGTGTCCAGCCCTTCTTTTTTCTCGAATCCGCTATTCTCTTGCCTATATATTTTAACATTTTGCCCCCTCATTTTGTATCAAATACGAATATATAGGATAATCTCGATTTAATCCACAGAATATATACATAAATTGGGCTTGACAAAAAATAGATATATCTATTAAAATGAAACGGGAATTTAATGGTAGCAGTTCGCCATATTAGTAATTTTCAGTTTTATTAAATTTGTTGGATATGTGGCAGGAAGAGGAACCAATGATAAAGAGAATTATTCTGTTAATAGGCATAGCTGTATTTTTTTCGAGTTGTGCCGCAGTACATAAACCTATTTTGTTACATAACAATTTTACTCGACCAATTAAAGTTGCAGTTCTTCCATTTGCAAATGAAACCAGCGACCTTACCGCTGGAGAATTATTCAGAGAACTATTTTATTATGGATTAAAGGAAAAAGATTATGAACTTATTCCAATGGAGGTGATTGATAAAAAGCTAAATGCAATCGGTATAACGGATGGAGGGCAACTTCCGTCTATTGGACAGGACGAATTAATAAAAGAACTTGGGGTTTCGGGGTTGATATATGGGACATTGAAAAAGTGCCAATACCTGACAACCGGTATTTACAAGAAAAAAGAAGTCATAGGAAATATCAAGGTTTATAAAAATGGGGATTTATACTGGGAAGATGAAATAACAGTTACGAAAAAAGAATTCGGTTTAAATCCTATAAAGGGGTTACAGGAACAAGTAACTAATAAGTTTTTTGAAGGAGCTTTTAAAAAATATGCCGGTCATCCATTGTATGCGCATATTGAAAACATGGTGTATCAATTGCAGGCAACTATGCCTGGTAAAAGGGAAGAGGTTTCTGGTTGGTGACGAATGAATTTGGAAGAGGTTTGAGGATAGAAGAGGAAAATATATCCTCAAGTTAAAAGAGGGGGTCTTGATGAGAATTAAATTTTCTGGTGTTTTTTTGTGCCTTGCTATTGTTTTTATGTGTTCTTCTGTTTACGCTAAAGAACCAAGAACTGGATTGTCCATTATTCCAACTTTTAACAGTCTTGGTTTGGGAATTAGATCGTGGAGAACAGCTCAGTTTGGTTGGGAATTGCAGGGGAATACTAGTTTTGATGGTGATTACAAAACAGGTTTGGCAAAATTAATGTACAGTCCAAGCACTGATAAGTCTCGTTTTTATCTTTTTGGCGGCCTTGGTGGATTTAGCTACAGTGGAGATAATTGGTCTGGAAGTAGTTCTTATTATGCAATTGGCACAGGATGGGAATGGCTGAAAGGCATAAGAAAGAATCAAGGAGCATCTTTTGAAAT
>VMTH01000086.1 GCA_013791745.1 Candidatus Omnitrophota bacterium | reverse complement strand
GTTGCAAAATGATATTTTTTAGCCTCTTCGCACAATTTCCCTACCTGTTCCTGGGTGGCATTGGCTTTAAGGAGCGTGTGATCTATCATCGAGGCGAGGATCGAATCATAGGATCCGTTTTCCGGATGCAGAGCCGATATCCTTGAGGCGCCAGCCTGCATTATCGCCTTTACGTCCTCAGGACGGGTGACAACGCACTGCGCGCAGCCTATGCATTCGCTGACTGTCCCTTCAAGCAAAGGGCATTTAAACTCACGGGAAGACGCCTGCTGTTTAAGCGGCGTAAACCCGTCATTTGAAAAAATTTTACCGGCCGTCCCGATAGTGACTTTCACATTATTGGAAACCGGCTTGCCGGAAGACCCGTAAGTGACAGGCGAGGCGTAATTGATTACGGGAGCCATTTTACCCGATGCGGGGCTCTTCTGATTCTGCGATAAAATTTCCCTCACGATCTGTTCAACTTCTTTTCTATCCATTTTTCCTCCTAATGAAATTTTCTATGCTTTCCGTTAAGCAAGGTCTCATCAACTATGCCGCAGACGACAGTTCTTATCCCCGCGACGGGTTTCTCAAGCATTCCTCTGGCGGAATTGCCTTCGTCATTCACAAGCACTATATTACCCTTTCCGGCTCCGACGACATCAACAGCCATGACGGTTTCCCCTTTCGTTTTCCCCGTTTCCGTGTCATAGGGTGCGACAAGAAGAAGTTTGTAACTTACCAGGCACGCCTGTTTCCTCGTCGCCCAAACATTTCCCACCACTTTACATATTTTCATTTTACGCGCTTCTTTCCGGCATCCGGCTCATCTATCATATCCACACCGTCTATAATACCCATAACCGTAGCGTCAAGCGGCGGCATTTCAGCCAGCAACTGTTTATTCCCCGACAGCCACGAAAAGCAGGCCTCTCTGGATTTAACATAAAAAACGAATTCCCCCGCGCCGGCCCCGACGCTGTCAGCGGCTACGATAATGTCGCCGCACGCCCTGCCCGACCAGTCCGTGGGCTGAAGGAGCAGCAGTGTTTTCCCCTCCAGTGTTTTCCATTTCGCCGTGGCTACAACACGGCCTATAACTTTAGCGGCATTCATCTTTCTCCCCCGTTTATTTTATTTATTCTCCTGAGATGCCTTTCCGCGGGCGCCGGCGCCGAAAGCCAGGCATCTATACATTCCTTAATCATATCCATACCCATGAACCTCGCCCCGAAACAGATCACCTGACAGCCTGTATCGGCGGCGGCAAAGGAGGCTACTTCCCTGTTATACGCGAGCGCCGAACGGATGCCTTTTACTTTATTGGCCGCTATATTCACCCCGTTACCGGAGCCGCACACAAACACGCCTTTATCATTCTTTCCCTCGGCTATGGACCTGGCCGCGGGATACGCGGAATCCGGATAATCAAAAGATTCTTCGCCCGGGGCGCCGAAATCTTCTACCGTATACCCCTTGTCCGCCAAATATTTTTTAATATTTTCCTTGATCTTGAAACCGGCGTGATCGGAAGCCACGGCAATTTTCATTTAAAATATTTCCTTTCAATACCGACGATCTTATCCAGCCGCCTTTGATGGCGCGCGCCGCCGAAAGGCGTGTTTATATAGGCCTCCGCTATTTTCTCGGCGAGCAGTTCTCCTATCATCTTGCCGCCCAGGCAGAGGATATTGGCGTCATCGTGTTCCGAGGCGAAGGCGCCCGTCATCTCATTATAAGCGCACACGGCCCTGGCCCCCTTCACTTTATTTGCCGCCAGCGTCATCCCGCCGCCCGTGCCGTCTATGAGAATGGCTTTGTCGTATTTTTTATCTTTCATAGCTTCCGCTACAAGAAAAGCTATGTCCGGATAATCCACGGCCTCAAGAGAATAACAACCGAAATCTACAACCGTATGCCCCTTCTTCTGAAGAGCCGCTTTAAGATACTCTTTCAAATCAAATCCACCGTGATCGGACCCCATGGCTATATTCATGATCTTTCTCCTTTATAAAACAACTTTTTTCATATCGGGGTGGACTTGAGGAATCACCATCTTATGTACTATGATCCCGTCGCCCGCGACCGCTTTACAGGCGGCGTTAACGGCCGTCTTCACCGCACCCACCTCTCCGGTGAGGGTGAAATAACTTTTGCCGCCGATGCCCATCGCTATGCGTATCTCTATCAAACTGACATCCGCTGTTTTTCTGGCCGCATCCGCGGCGACAATGCACGCGGCCACGGACATCGTCTCCACCGATCCTAAAGATTCTATCTCTGAAACATCCGTGATTCCCCGGATAGCCCTTATAACTTCAGTGTGAACATTCGGGATGGTCAGCGTATCCACCAGGAATTCCCCCGCCATATCTATCCCCTTATCCATGCTGCTGGCAACATCTGAAAGAGTTCCCGTAACAAGAATTATAAATTTCCCGGGGCAGACAGGATGCGCTTCCACGAGCTCAACTCCCGACATTTTGAGCATAGCGTCAGCAACCTCAAATCCGCTGGAAATGGAACACAGTTCTACCAAACCTATCGCAGCTTCCATATAGCACTCCTCTTTATCCCTTTTTTCATTTTAACCGATATAAATATATTTTTCGTCAATTTTCACCACCGTACCCGATATGCTGGCGTGCAGATTCGCCCCTAACGCCTTCTCCGGCGCCTTCGCTATGATATCGCCTTCCTTCACTTCCGCGCCCGGCTTCACAACGGGAAAAGACGGGAGCCCCACATTCTGATGCAGAGCTATTTTTACTTTATCCGGCACGATCTCTTCCGGATAAAATCCGGCGGATTTATCAAATTCCGCAAGCCCCAGTCTCTGGACAAGGCGATGAGAGGAGAATTGCCTTAACGCTCTTTCGCTATGCGTGCGGAGATCCGATGAAGCGAGCAGATTCTTGTGCCCCTTTTTGACAAGTTCCTCTTTAACGGATTTAAAAACCGCCCTCGGAGAAAGGTTCTGCGGACAGGCTGCCTCGCAAAGGCCGCACTGGGAACAGAGGAAACTTCCCGAGCTGATCTCATTAAACTCGGGCGATGCGAAAAAATTCATCCTCATTATTTTGTGCGGGAATATACGGTGGCCCAGAAGATTCCTCGGGCAGACCAGAGTGCAATCCATGCACTGCTCGCATATTGATTTCGCCCTGCGCTTTGAGACCTGCGCTGTCCTCATTTTTTTGGCCACGAGGGATGAATCGCCCGGCAGAACAAGGATGGCTCCGGCAGTCTTGGTAACGCAAAAATCATCATCTATTATGTCTCCCATCATGGGCCCGCCGTTTATCAGCGTATGGTTCTGTTTGCGCGGCCCGGCAAGCGCGACAATATCCGCCACACGGGTGCCGACGGCGCAGCGGACTATAACAGGATTTTCCACATCTCCCGTAACCGTGACATTCACACGGGTTACGGCTTTTCCCTTCTCCACCGCCTGGCATATATTGATCAGTGTTCCCACATTATCAACAATACAACCCACATTGATAGGGATACCCGCCTCGGGAACGATCCGTCCTGTTATCTCATTTACCATGACATGTTCATCGCCGGAGGGATAAACATTTTCCATCTCAAAAACTTTAATGCCCGGCGCCAGGACTCTGCTGAGAGCTTCTATCTGTCTGCGGTACTTTTTTTTGAGCCCTATGTAAGCGGCGGGGGCTCCTGAAGTTTGCATGACATACTTTATTCCCCTCACAATCTCGGAGGCGTGTTCAGCCATCAAATACTGGTCACCTTTCAGCAGCGGCTCGCATTCCGCGCCGTTGGCTATGACAAAATCCGCAGGGGCCGCTATCTTAACATGTGTGGGGAAGCCCGCGCCGCCGCAGCCGACAACGCCCGCCGCAGCCACCTTTCTTATTATCTCTTCTCTGTTTACTTCCATAATTTCAAACCTGTCGTTTTATCAAACTTTCTTTTCAGAATTTCACGCGAAGGAAATAGCGCAAGCTCCGCGGCGAAGATCTCACTCTTCAGCAGATGCCCCCCTTTTACATTCCCTTTTTCATCAGCCGCATTTATATGTGCGTGCGCAAAGATCTCTCCGTCACTGAGAGAAATATTTCCCATACAGGAACTTATTTCCCACGCGCCTCGAAGTTCAATTTCCCCGTACTCCTTTTTTTTCTGGTCATAAAAAGCAAGAGACAGCCCCTTCAAAGCTCCGATAACATTAAACCATCCCGATTTGACCTTCTCTTTTTTACAGACCCGTTCTATCTCTTCGCGCAAATCAGCGCCGTGTTTGAGACTTCTTATGATCATCTATACGATCCTGAAATTATCCACAAGCGCGCAGCGCAGCTCTCTGGTAAAATCCTTGGCCTTCGTGAGGCCTTCGCCTGTCGGAGTGGAAATTGTAAGCGTCGCGTAGCCTGTTCCCATGCCGAGCCCCATATAAGAAGGCCCGTTTTTAACGAATATGGAGCATTGCATGGCGCGCGCCATTTTGGAAAGATTGTCCACATTTGTGGAATGCATAACGGCCGTGTGGCGGTTACCGGCTTCCACTTTTCCTGCCAGCTCAATGGCTTCGTCAATATCCGCCACCATGGTCACGGGAAGCACGGGCATGAGCTGTTCCGTCCAGACAAAGGGGTGCGCCTGAGGAACCGCGGCCCATAAAAGCCGCACTGTTGATGGAACTTCTATACCTATCGCCTTTGCTATAACGGCGGCATCGCGGCCTATAAAATCCCTGTTGACAACACCCTCACTCTTTTCCGGAGTGGCCGGCTCTTTGATCGCCGCAATCGTGAGCGCATCAAACTGCCCGGCGTTGAGTTCAAAAGCCCTGCTGTCGGCGCGCATGGCGGATATAAAACTGTCCCAGGCCTTTTCACAGACGATGACGGCTTTTTCAGCGGTGCACAAAACGCCGTTGTCAAAAGAGGCGCCGCTAATAACATCCGCGGCGCATTTCGGAAACTGAGCCGTTTCATCTATCACGACGGGAGGATTTCCGGGGCCTGCCGCTATCACTCTTTTTTCGCTCCTCATCGCCCGCCGCACCACGGCGGGGCCGCCGGTGACAGCCATGAGCTTGACCCTAGGGTCGTCAAAAAGCATTTCCGCCCCTTCAAGAGAGGGTTTTTTCATAGCGGAGATGAGCGCGCCGGGGCCGCCTGTGGAACTAACGGCATTCTGTAAAATACTTATCGCCTTGAGCGAGCAATTCTTTGCCGAAGGATGAGGCGCGAAAATAACGGAATTGCCTCCGGACAAAATACTTATCGTGTTGTTTATCACCGTGGATGTCGGGTTTGTGGACGGTATCACCGAGCCCACAACGCCGAAGGGCCCGTATTCCACCAGGGTCATTCCGTGGTCTCCCGTAAAAGCGCCGGGCCGCACATCTTCAACGCCGGGTGTTTTCTCGGCGGCCAGTTTATTTTTGATTATTTTATCGGCGGTGCGGCCCATCTTTGTTTCAATCTGAGCGGCGCTCGCGAGAGCTTCGGCGTTCTCAAGAGCCGCCTTGCGGATCGCCTCTATTATTTTCACGCGCTTTTCCACACCCTGATCCTGGAAAAACTTCTGAGCTTTGACCGAGGCGGAAATCGCCTCATCCATCGTGTCAAAAAGCGGACCGGGTAAAATCTCCGCGGGCAAAGCAGCTCCGGAAGAGGCCGGTATTCTTTTCATAACCTCATCAACAATTTTTTCTATATCCGCATTATCCATAAAACCTCCGCCGCAAGGGCAGCATCAACGCCTACTTCGAAAAAATCAGCTTACCGTCTTTTTCAACATAATCCACTATCGCCATAACGGTGCAGTCGGTGGGTTTGTTTTCCGTTATGGTCGTCTGCCTCGCCGATGAACCGGAAACAAAGAGCACCAGCTCGCCGTTGCCGGCCCCGACGACATCTATGGCCACAAGGGGGGAGCCCGCCGCTTTCTCGAGCGACGAATCCACCGGCTGAATGACAAGAAGTTTTTCCTTAGGCAGTTTCGCGTCCTTCACCGTGCAGACACAGTTACCTATAACTCTGGCAAATTGCATTATTGCCTCCTTTTGGTTCGACTTCGCTCACCACTTTGGTTCGACTTCGTACTTCGACAGGCTCAGTATCCTGAGTGAAATCGAAGGACTCACCACTTTGGGTTCGACCCTGAGCGAGCAGAGCGAGTCGAATGGGCTCACCACTTTGGTTCGGCTTCGTGCTTCGACAGGCTCAGCATCCCGAGCGAAGTCGAGGGACTCACCACTTCTATTATTTCCGGCCAGTGCTCTTTCAATTGCGGATGCGGCTGGGCTATAACATGGACCGCCACAAGAGAATCCAACTCCGACGCGGCAAGCGCTCCAGCTTCGCACGCGGCCTGGCAGCTGGCCACATCCCCGCGCACGAAAACAGTGGTAAAACCTTTTCCCGTTTTCGCGGTACTCAGCACCTCAACGCCCGCTGCTTTCGCCATAGCGTCGGATGCGGCTATCAGCGCAAGACGGCCGCGTGTCTCCAGCATCCCCAGGGACGATCCTCCGGAGGCAGATTCGCCACGGCGGACGAAGCGCTTCGCGCGGTTCAGCATCAGATCAGCGCCTTACCGTCTTATTTCTTTCTGCTTCCGGGAAGAGAAATAGGGAGCTTGCCTTCCAGGTCACCGTGAGGCTGGGGAATTACATGAACAGACACGAGCTCACCGATTCTCCCGGCGGAAGCGGCTCCCGCTTCGCACGCGGCGCGGCAGGCGGCGACTTCTCCTCTGACGCAAATAGTGACATAACCGCCGCCTATTTTGTCATAACCGGCGATCTGGACATTGGCCGCTTTCACCATGGCATCAGCCGCCTCAATAAGCGCCACAAGACCTTTCGTTTCAATCATTCCGAGAGCTTCCATTTTTACCTCCTAAACAACATAAACCCAGCCGCCGCTCTTAAAATCAAAAGCGTTGGCCTCATCCGTATCTATATGGCATTCCAGGGCGTAGTTCGGCGAAACCCGCACAAGGGTGTCGCCCATAATCCCGCCGCGTTTTCCGTTTATTTCAATCCTCACCGTCTCTCCGTCTTTCAGTTCCAGCTCCTTCGCGTCGGCGGGAGTCATGTGTATGTGCCGGACAGCGACAAGACAACCCTCCTTTAGTTCTATCTCTCCCGCGGGGCCTACGAGCCTGAGTGGCGAGGAGCCGCTTATTTTCCCGGACTCCTTCACAGGAGCGGAAACGCCGAGCTTGAAACTGTCAGTCCGGGATATCTCAACCTGCGTGTATTTTCTGAAAGGGCCGAGTATCCGCACCTTTTTTATGCTCCCTCGGGGCCCGGCTATTTCGATCAGTTCCTTGGAAGCGAATTCTCCGGGCTGCATCAGATCTTTAAGTTTCCTCATGGCGTAGGTCTGTCCGAAAAGCGCGCTGAAATTCTCCTGCGTGATGTGCACATGCCTGTTGGACACATTGCAGATGACGGGTTTTGACGCGCGGCGCAGCTTCCGGGCTATACTCTCCGCTATTGTTTTCGCTTCAATCATCAAAATGAACGAGCTTCAGAAAATCTTCCGCCTTGAGGCTGGCTCCGCCTATAAGGCCGCCGTCTATATCGGTGCATTCAAGCAAACCTTTGACATTGGAGGGATTCATTGAGCCGCCGTAAAGAATTGACACACTCTGCGCAACAACGCCATCGGAAAGCCCCGCTATCTGCTCCCTTATATACGCGTGCATAGACTGGGCCTGTTCGGGCGAGGCGGTTTTGCCGGTGCCTATGGCCCACACGGGTTCATAGGCTATCACAACTTTAGCGATATCTTCTTTTGAAATCCCCTGAAGAGCGCCGGTGATCTGTTTTTTCACAACATTAAAAGCGCGAGAAGATTCCCTTTCTTCCAGAGTTTCCCCCACACATATTACCGGCGTCAATGATTTCTCAAGAGCTTTCTTCGCCTTTTTGTTCACCGTCTCATCGGTTTCGCCAAAATATTTTCTCCTTTCGGAATGGCCTATGATGCAGAACGAACAGCCGCAGGAAAGCAGCATATCCGCGGATACCTCTCCCGTATAAGCGCCATTGTCCTCATAAAACATGTTCTGCGCGCCCAGATAAAGGCCCTTCGCGCCGGATATAGATGGCGCAACGGAATTCAGTGCCGTAAAAGGGGGGCACATCACGGCTATTCTGCCGCGCGAGGATAAATCCCCCAGGCCGGAGGCCACAGCCCGGGATAACTTGACAGCCTCCTCATTACTCATGTTCATTTTCCAGTTGCCCGCGATTATAATTTTTCTCATTGAAGAACCTCCGCTCAAAATTTCCACATTATGCCTTTTTAACGCCTCCTTTGCAAGGGGGGTGAGCATGTATTTCCCATCGGTAAAAAGTTTTCCGCCGGTACGCGCTGCGGACAGAATGTCCTCATACTGTATAAGTTTCATCGTCTTTTTTATCAAAAAGTTTTCTCTTTGTCAAATTCTAATGGGGACTGTCCCCGTCTGAGTTATCTGATGACGGCTATTTTATAGGTCTTCTCAAAACTGCCCTGTGAATTCGCGACCTTGATGTGACAGATGTAGCCGCCCTTGGCGACCTTTCTGCCCACCTCGTTCTTGAGATGCCACGCTATCTTGTTCGGCCCGGACTTACCGCCTCCGGAACGGGAATCCCCTGTCCTTGGATCGTCTTCAAAGAACACCTCTTCATTGGGAGAGAAATGCCATGAATAAACCTTTTTCCCGAGGAGATCATAAAGCGTGATATCCACTGTAGACGGTTCACTCAGCGTATAAGCTATCGTGGTGTCGCCGTATTTTGTCGCGTCCACGGGATTCGGATAATTCGACACCTGTGATATCCCTGTCATCGGCGGCGCCGCCTGATGCGCGGCGGAAACAGGCGACCATTCGCCAGAATTGCCCGCTTTGTCCAAAGCCCTTATCCTGTAGCGGTAGAAGCTAGCCGCGCTCTTTCTCGCGGACCCGTCTTCATATGAAGTCAGCGAGGAACCTATCTCATAACCGTTTGTGCCCAGAGGAATCTTGGATGATATGGTGTGCCATTTAGCGGAAGTGTCGGCCTGTTCCTGCAGCTGATAATAACGGATTCCGCTGGCGAGCACCCTCTCTTTGGCCCCGGAGCTCAATTCGTAATAACCCGAGAAGGGTTCACTGACGGCGACGCCGTCGGATGTATAGAGAGTCATCACGCCGTTCTCATCCGCCTTGTAAGTGTAGCCCGAAGCCGCCAGCTCGCTGGCAAGCTCAGCTGTCATGCCCATTGTGACTCTATTGGCCGCACCGGCGGCATCCTCATATATGTCATAGGACGGCACCCACATAATCCAGTAATTGGACGATGTCTCCTGCGCGGATATTGTCGGCTGCGCCGGCGATTCCGGGCTCGTCATATCAACAAAGAACTGGGCGTAGCCTGTTTCGCTCTCCTCTGTCGTGAATGTGGTCCCAACCAGTTTTCTGCCCACTGCCTGCGCGGAGAAGAAATAATTTCTCGCCGACAACGGCTTTTCCACCCGGGCCGTGACGGAAGAGGTGAAGTCCTGCGTCCATTCCGAAACGGGTATTGTCACGCTCTGCCATGAAAGGTTTTCGGTTCCGCCGGCTATTCTGCCTATGGCATATCTCGTCTCCACCACTCCCAGCGTCGCGTAAGATTCCCATGCGGCGCTCACCTCGGTGCCTCTGTTGGTCCAGACGCTCCCCATGGTAACGACTGGTGTCGTCGGGCGGTACTGGCTCTTTATCAGAGAGAAAGCGGACGTGAACGAGCCGTCATTAATAATCCTTTCCGGCGGATTGATCCCTATCCAGTCATTGGTGAAATGCCCTATGTCTATTCCCACCGAATCATTGGTGTTAGCCGCGGGCGACACATTAAAAGCTATGAATATCTTCGACGGAACGGTCTTCAGGACAAGCGGGGAGGTTAAATTGATTTCGCACAAATTGCCGCTGAACGCGTCATTACCGCTTGATATCAGCGAATCTCCGGAGATCTCGTAATTCAGGGTCCCGGTGTTCCAGACCCTCGTCAGTTTCCCGTCGCCGTTGCTGTCGGCATAAACGAGCACGGCGCTGATATTGGCGTCATAGGTTGCCGGCACATCCGAACCTCCGGTAAACCTGAGATACATTTTTATCTTCCGGAGCTCCGGCTTGCCTTCCGCGGATTTCACGGTCAAAGAAGAGACATAAATTTCCATGGCCGCCATCGGCACGGCGAGTTCACCCTGCAGGCAGGAGGGCGGAGCCGTGCCTGTGAGTTTCATGTTTATCACCGCCGGTTTTATTGTCGCCTCACTGCTTTCTATCGGCAGATTGTCTTTCAAAAGAACCACATTCGGCTGCGACACAAAGAAATATGACGGGGATGTGAACCTGGAGGCGAGCGTCGCCAGCGGCGGAGCGTTGATGGAAAGATCATAAACCAGGAAATAATTTTTGGCCACCGTCCCTATCGTCTGGATGGTTTTGATTTCAAAGACGGAGCTCTGATCGGGGATGGTGTCCCATGCCGGCGTTATCGTGAAAATGGTTGAGGTGTTTGAAACAATAGTCCTCTTCTGGCCGGCCCCTGTTCCCGTCGTGATCTCAATTGTATAGCCCGCGTATTTGTTCACCGGCCAGTTCATGTAATCCTTCCCCACCGTGTAAGCGCTTTTTATATCTGGTGATGTCACGCGCTCATTCACAAAAAGTATGTTCACGGCTCCGCTGACATAGGCCGGAGAGCCCGTGGCGGGATCGCCCGCATGGCCTATGAGCTGGTCTTTCGCAGAGTCATAGAGGCCGTCGCCGTCAAGATCCCTGTAGGCCTTCACCTTTTCAATATAGCGGTCGGGCACATCGCCGCCGAGAGCCGAGCGCATACCCGTCCAGACAGCCTCGGACTCGGGATCTCCCAATTGGGAGGTGCGGGTTGTGAGCGAGAATTTCTCCACAAGAATATTTTTCTGGCCCTGCACAACTTCGTTCGGGGCCACGCCCGCCCCCGAAGAATCTCTCCACGGGGCGACCGTCACGGTATCCGGATATTCCCTGATAACAGCGCCCATGGTTGTGAAATTCTTATCCTGCACCCGATCGGGCTCGATCACCTTAAAAGAGCTGGTTCCTGGAGGCAGTATCCTGAATCCCACGCTCTTGCCGACTGAGGCAAGATTGGCTATATCAAAAGCCACAAAATACGTTTTATCCATTTCATCCGCCGAGGTGCCCACCTTCTGCGGGATCTTGAGGGTTATGTCGGCGACGCCGTCGATAAACACCTCATTGCCGTAATTGATAAGGCCCGGATATGTGTAAGTCGTCGTGTCATATCTTATATCCCAGCTGTCAAGGACACCCTCAACGCCGCCGCCGTCCACCTCATAGAGATCCCTGTAGATCTTTATGGCCTCTATATCGCCGTCTATTCCGCTGCCCGTCCTGTATATACGCACCGCCTGCACCACCGCGTCATGATAGTCAGTCCTCAGCGTCAGCCGCGCGAAGGACACATTCCTGTCCCCCTGCGTCACTTCGGCGACCATGGGATCGAGTGTGAGAACCTCCAGCGTGTCGGTCGTGGCCAGCTGCTGCGCCTGAACAGAGGTTATCTCCGGAGAGAAATTATAGACATTGTGAGGCGTTTCCACCTGGAACGCGCTGTTGGAATTGATCCTCAGTCCCGTAAACGCCCCGGGCGTGGCGCTGTTGGCAAAATCAAAAAGGATAAAATAATACATGGTCGTTTCGGGTATGATCTCTATTGACGCTGTGGGCGTTGAGAAATCCAGGAGACATATCCCGCCGTCAAAAACACCGGTCGCGACAAGATGATCCCCTCCGCCCCATTCGCCGTAGTTGGGCTGGCCGGGCACCTGAACGTCCCTGTACAATCTGACTCTATTTATATCTTCATCAAGGCCCGTGCCGGATCTGGCGGCCTGCAGTTTCGTCCAGGGTATCTCATAACCTGAAACCCACATTGAGAGTTTCATCATCACCACATCATCCGTGCCCTGATAAACGGTCTCGGGCGCGAGGGATTCCCCCTCCACGAAAAGGGTGCGGGGCGAGGCCTTGATCTCTTTTGACGGGAGCAGATAACCTCCGGCGGCCGCGAAAGAAGCATCTATCTTGTTGGGAGAAGAAACACCCAGATAGCCAAGCAGAGGGTCTCCTTCTATTTTAAGGGCTATGGTTTTCGCCGGCGTCGCCGTGTCGGACAGAGAGAGATTGATAAAATAAGCTTTGTTCTGCACCTCCGTGCGGTAAGAGACGGTGTTCACGGGCCCTATTCTTCTGGCGGCTTCGTGGCCGGCAAAGGTGAATGCCGCCTGGCCGTTATGGAAAGTGCCGGACGATATCATTTCATCCAGCGTCGCATTGAATTTCAGGTTATTGTCCTTATCCAGCCAGATGGTTATGTTATCTATATCCTCATCCCCCGCGGAACCGGCCTGATCTATTATAATACTCTTCCAGAAAGCGTCCGACTGGTTGGTTTTGACATTTAACGCGAGGATAGGCAGATTTACATCTCCCTGATTTATCTGCTTGTCCGCTATGAGAGCCGTGGCGTCGCTGAAAACAAAGGTGACATTGTCGGCATACTCTTTCACTTCAATGGCCGGGAATTTGATCGGGAAATTCTCGTCTTTCACCTCATCTACCGGCTCAACCTGTAAATTGTCCTTCGTAGCCAGATTAAGGCCCAGTTTGCTACCCACTTCGGCAAAGGGGTCAAGGTCATAAGCGATCAGGTAATTCTTATTGCTCAGCGAGATCTCCTGCCAGCTGGCCTCGTCAAAGGGGATGGTAACAGAAGTGGATGTGAATGCTCCGTAAGTGTTGGACACGAGATCGCCCTCCGCTTTAGCCACGAGCACGTCTTTCACTCCTGTCGGCCCGGATGTAGAAGTGTTCACAACTGGATTCCCCGCCTGATCAACAGTGCCCGAATTGTATTTCCAGATCTTGACCGCGTCCACATCCTCGTTGGGTATATTACCCAGCTTCTCCACCGTGATGCCGATCCACCAGGCCGCGCGGGGCGTCAGGGGATCGATGCTGAGTATGAGCTGCTCAAGGACATTATTCTTTGAGCCCTGTATGAGCTGGGTGATGCCGGGATGAGCCTTATTGACGATCACGCGGTCTACCGTGGCTATGATGGGCGGCGTTTCCGATTCCAGCGGGTAAATATCCGGTTCTCCCTCATCCCTGCGGGAATTGCCGTTATAATCATAATAATCAAAGACCCTGTTGATGCCTTCCATATAGGCCTCTATGCCGGAAGAGTTCGCCAGATTCACGCCGGCTGTGACCCCGACCTCGGCCGAGTTCGTAAAGGAAAACGCCACAAAATAAGTGGAAGTGGATTCCGCTATGATCTGAGCCCTCTCCTCGTTGAGGTTTGAGGGATTTCTCAGCGTGATTATGCATATACCGGGCTGAAGGGCGCCGAAAGTTTCCTGCCCCGAAGATATGAGCGTGTCCGCAGAGGGAGAAAACACCCCGTGGCCTTCGGTCCCTTTCGCCTGGGCGTCTTTGTATATTCTGACCGAACTGAT
>VMTH01000085.1 GCA_013791745.1 Candidatus Omnitrophota bacterium | reverse complement strand
TGTCATTTACATCGATGATCCTTTGAAGCGTGATTTTTATGTCGAGATGTGCCGTATAGAACGCTGGAGTACCAGAGCGCTTGAGAAAAAGATAGACAGTATGCTTTATGAGAGGACTGCTCTTTCCCGTAAACCTGAAAAATTGGTTGAATACGAGATAGCTAAACTTCGCAAAACAGATCAGCTTACTCCGGATTTGGTGTTTAAGGATCCGTATTTTCTTGATTTTCTTGGCGTAAAAGACCGCTATATTGAAAAAGATCTTGAGGATGCGATATTACGCGAAATGGAAGCGTTTTTGCTTGAACTCGGCGCGGGTTTTACTTTTGTCGCGAGGCAGAAAAGGATATCAATTGACTCCACGGATTATTATTTAGATCTTTTATTTTTTCATCGCGGGTTGCGCCGGCTGGTGGCAGTTGAGTTAAAATTGGATGATTTTAAACCGGCGCACAAGGGACAAATGGAGCTGTATTTGAGATGGCTGGCTAAATATGAAATGAAAGACGGGGAAGATTCGCCAATAGGTTTGATTTTATGCGCCGGAAAAAAAGATGAAACAATAGAATTGCTGGAAGTGGAAAAGTCAGGAATACGCGTAGCGCAATACTTAACGGAACTGCCTTCGAAACAACTGCTTGAGAAGAGATTACACGGAGCAATAAAACGCGCTCGTATGAGAATTGAGAATAAATCAAAAGTAAGGAATTGAAAGATAGCGATTATGTTAATTGGAAAAATTTGGATTTATAAGAAAAAACGATGGTTTTAATTATTTGAAGGAAGCAAACATGAAAATGAAGAAGCATTTCGCGCCCGCGCTGAAAAATATAAAGAAAATAGCGGTGCTCGCCGGCCTTTCAAAGAGCGAGAGGGAGATATCGCTCAAAACGGCCTCGGCTGTCAACGCGGCGCTGAAACGGCTGGCTTTCAAAAGCCGTATCGTTGACATAGGCCGCGGCGATATGGTCTCAAAAATCAAATCAGCCCGGGCGGATTTTTATTTCATAGCCTGCCACGGGTTATGGGGTGAAGACGGCCGTCTGCAGAGCCTGCTGGAAATAATGGCCCTGCCTTACAGCGGCTCGGGCGTGCTCGCATCCGCCATTTGCATGAATAAGGCCCTCGCCAAAACTATTTTCGCCTCGCAGGGTA
The DNA here is from genome assembly GCA_013791745.1 of Candidatus Omnitrophota bacterium. NCBI lineage: Bacteria > Pseudomonadati > Candidatus Omnitrophota > Candidatus Omnitrophota bacterium. The sequence continues at coordinate 6,911 of VMTH01000085.1, read as the reverse complement.
TAAAGACGCCCCCCGGAATTCGGATTATCAGGGGCGAAGAAAATATAATCAGCGCTGTTTCGCCTCTGCTGCCTGCCGTTATAAAACCTTCATCGGAAGGTTCTTCCGAGGGGTTGTCTATTGTTTCAAAAAGTTCTCTCATAAAGAAGGCGCTGGATAAGGCTTTCGCCTGCGGTGACGAGATAGTGGCGGAAAAATACATAAAAGGCAGGGAGTTTACCGTCGGATATCTCGCGGGGCAAGACCTTCCCGTGCTTGAAATAGTGCCGAAAAACAAATATTACGACTACGAGGCCAAATACGCTCCGGGCATGAGCGATCATATTGTCCCGGCGCGGATAGACAGAAAAGCCGCCGCCGCTCTGGGCAGGAACACTCTGAAAGTCTGTCGGGCTCTGGACATAAAAGGCGCCGCCCGTGTGGATTTTATAAGGTCCGGGGCAGGGATTTTTTACGCTCTTGAAATAAACACTATTCCGGGAATGACTGAGACGAGCCTTTTGCCGGAGGCGGCCGCCGCTGTCGGGATAAGCTTTGATGAAACTGTGACGGCTATAATAAAGGATTCTCTCAAAAGATGAAGAAGCGCCCCCGCAAAAAGAAAAAACAGGGCACCGGCTTTAAAATTCTTTTCGCGCTGTTTGTCCTGTTCGCCGTGGGCACGGCCGCGCATTTCTGTTACAATTTTTTGCGCGGCTGGGATAAGCTCAATGTCAGGAAAATAGAGATAAGGGGATTGTCGGTGCTCAATGAAGATTACGTGAAGAAACTCATAGACATGAAAACCGGAGCCAATATTTTCAGCTATAAACTGGATGAGGATCTGTTCCTGAAAGAACAGTGGATAGACCGAGCGAAGATAAGAAGGATTTTTCCCGGAAAGATAATCGTGAAGATCAAAGAGCGTATTCCCGCGGCCATGTTCATTGAGAACGGCCGGAAATTTATAGTCACCCTGGACAATAAGATCGTCAGGAGCGTTTCTGCCGCCGAACAAAAATACAAGATCCCGCTGTGGAGCGATTACAATGAGGCGGCATCCGGGAGGCGCGATGAGATCATGGCGTTTTTAAAGGATATCAGGGATACGGAAAACAAGTTCTACGAGGCTATAATTTCTTTTTCAATGGAGGGGGAATCGCTTAAAATGAATATGGCCGATTGCGCGGTTATATTCGGCAGCCCCGAACGGGAACTTGTCCGGGAAAAAGTGGAGTCTGTGGGCAAAGTTATAAAAGACGCCGCTTCAAAAGGCCGGAAGATCCAGTACATAGATTTGCGCCCATTTACAAAAAAAATGCGAAGTGCTATCATAAAATTTCATAAAGGAGTTGAAAATAATAAATGACAGGTGAAAGCATCAGGGCCGGACTTGAAATAGGGTCGTCACACATCAAATGCGTGATAGGCGATGTCGTCGGTGAGCAGATAAAAGTTCTCGGCTATGATTCCAGGCCCTGCAAAGGTATAAGAGAGGGAATCATCATAGATATTCCCCAAACTGTCGAATCCATAAGAGAAGTCATAGAAAGCGCTGAAGACAAGGCGCAAACCAATATTAATTACGTTTCACTCGGCGTGCACGGGATGCACATATCAAGCCAGGATCACCACGCCGCCATAGCGGTCATGTCTCAGGACCAGGAGGTGAGCTTCAACGAGGTGAAGCAGGTGCTCCAGGCCGCGCGCAGCAGCATACCGAATTCCGAGGATGAGATAATACACACGATACCGCTTGAATATATGGTGGATAATCAGAGGGGGATAATGAACCCCAAGGGGATGGCGGCGAAACATCTTCAGGTGAATGTGCATAATATTATAGCCAAAGCGTCGATGCTGACTAATATAAGGAAATGCGTGGAGAAGGCGGGGTTTGAGATACAGAACACCATCCTCTCCTCGCTGGCCGCCGCGGAACTTGTTCTTCTTGATGATGAAAAGGCTCTCGGCTGCATACTCATAGACATAGGCGGCAGCCTTTGCGAAACATCCTACTTTAATAAAGGCGGGATAAGAGGCTTTTTCGCGACCCGCAACGGCAGCGATTACATAACCAACGATATAGCCAGGGAGATCAAATCTTCGCGCCTGGAAGCGGCCAGGATCAAAGAGGATTTCGGTTTTGCCACGCAGGCGCACATCCCCAAAGAAGGCAAAATAGAGATCACAAGGATAGACGGCAGGACCAAGGATGAGGTGAGCCTTAAAGATATATCGGAAATAATAAGCGGGCGTCTCGCGGATATTTTCGGCAAGAGCGGCATCAAGGGGAAACTTGAGGCTATGAAGATCAATCCTGATCTTGTGCCGAGCTGCATTCTTGTCGGCGGCGGAGCCAAACTGCCGGGGATGGAGGATTATGTGCGCGCGGAGCTCGGTTTTCAGACGCGGCTGGGATACCCCGCCAATTGCGCGGGCGACGCGGCTGTTGTGGATGATGTTTCATGGACATCTGTTCTGGGCCTGCTCAAATACGATGTGAGCAAGGAATCCCCGTCGCTGACCGCCCCCGGCCACCGCAAACGCAGAAAAGGCCTTATTGAATGGCTTAAGAGCATGTTTTAGGATTGTTGTTTTTTTGGGTAAGTACAAAATTTAGAATTTGACATTTTCAAGGAGGAAAACAGAGTGAGAACGAACGGTTTTTTGGGAAGGGACTGGCTTGATCCGGAATTCAGCTACACAAAAGAAGAATGGGAAACCTTGATGGAGGTCGGCTTTGAACTGAAACGCCGCTTTCAGCTTGGACTGGACACCTCTAACATTTTAAAAGGAAAAACGCTTTTTACGATGTTTTTTAACCAGTCGCTGCGCACAAGAAGCACTTTTGACGCGGGCATTCAGCAGCTGGGCGGTTTCCACTGCTCATTAGAACCGGGCAAAACTTATACTCCCGCCAGAAAAGGTTTTGATATACCTTATGAAACAGAACGGATAAAAGACGTGGCCGAAATGCTCAGCCGGGTCGGAGATGCTATAGCGATAAGAATGTATGGACCGCCTGCCGGATGGAATTACGGATTTGCCCATGCGACTATGGAAGAATTTGCCGAATATTCGGCGGCTCCCGTCATAAACATGGAATGTGATATATACCATCCCTGCCAGGCATTAGCGGATGTTATGACCATCAAAGAGAAATTCGGATCATTCAAAGGCAAGAAACTTACAATGTCATTTGCTTATTCCGGTTCTATAGAGAAACCCAGGGCAGTACCGCAGAGTGTTATACTTGCCGCGACCCTTATGGGAATGGATGTGACACTTGCTCATCCGGAAGGATATGACCTGGATCCGAATGTTATTGCGAAATGCAAGCAGAATGCCGCTCAGGTAGATGGTTCGTTTAAAATCACAAATGATTTCAACGAAGGTTTCAAGGGCGCTGATGTGGTTTATCCGAAAGCCTGGGGCTCGACGACTTGTTTCAATTATTTCGATCCCAAAACCGGAAAAAAGATAAAGGATCAGGATCATGACGAAGCAAGACGGGTGAATGAACTTGCGAAAGGCTGGATGACAACCCAGGCGCAGATGGATCTTACCGATAAGAACGCGGTATATATGCACTGTTTACCTGCCGACCGAGGCCAGGAAGTGACGGATGAAGTTATCGACGGACCTAAGTCAATAGTTATCGACGAAGCGGAAAACAGGCTTCACGCGCATAAGGCGATCATGTCATTGCTGATGGGCGGCCGGCTGTAAGAATTTTTCAATTTTGAGCTTATTGAAAGATTGAAATTGTAAATTTAAATAAACAGGGAGAAGTAAATGGCAAAGTCAAAAATGTTCGGTAAAGATGTTGTGACCACGCAGGAACTTTCGGTTGAGGAAATAGAGGAAATACTGTCTCTGGCCGTGAAGATGAAGGCGAACCGTTACGGTGAGCCCTACAACAGTCTTCTGGCTTTTAAGACATTCATCATGTTCTTCTATAATCCGTCGCTGAGAACAAGGCAGTCTTTTGAGGCCGCGGCGACGGAACTCGGGGGACACGCCCAGTTCATCGAACCCAAGGCAATGAGGCTCAAGAGCGTCAAGAAGGGAGTTGAGGTAGCGGGTGAGACGATCCACGACGCCGCGAAGGTCATGGCGAGGTTCGCCGTGGGCATAGGGATAAGGATACTTGAAACATCCGTCGACAATTACGGCGACGGCAATAAGATCCTCAGGGAATATGCCAAGTACGCGGATGTGCCGATAATCAACATGGCGGATGATATCTATCATCCCTGCCAGGGCCTTGCCGATATCATGGGGATGAGGGAGCACAACAACAATCAGCCCACCAAAGGCAAGACTATTGTCCAGACCTGGGCGAAAGGGGCTCTTGCCCGCAGCTATTGTTCCGTGCACGAAAGCCTTCTTCTAAACTCCCGCCTGGGAGTCAATGTGAAGCTCGCTTATCCGGACGATAACTATTCGCTTCCCGAAAACATAGTCGAGCAGGCGAAGAAAAACGCCGAAGCCGCCGGCGGCACTTTTGAGATCGTCAAAGGCGATCCGAGGGCCGCGTATAAGGGCGCTGATTATGTTTATTCGCGCAACTGGTTCGGTAAAGACTTCTATGAGATAGGCAAAGAGGCCGAGATAAAGCGCGCCTCAAGTGATAAGTACAAAGACTGGATCTGCGATGAAGATAAAATGAAAACCGCAAATCCCGGGGCGAAGTTTATCCATCCCATGCCTGTCGACGAGGGCGCCGAGGTCACGCGTGAAGTGAACCAGGGCCCGCGCAGCATAGTTTTGGATATCGCCGAAAACCGGCTTCATGTTCAGAAAGCCATTATGGCTTTGACGATGTCGGATAAGCTTTAATCATTTCCGGCCGATCAAAAAACAGAAGGGTACAATTGAGGAGGAACAAATGGGCAAGGTAGCAGTCGTGGCTGTTGGTGGTAATTCACTCATAAAAGACAAGGCGCATTCATCCGTGCCGGACCAGTATATGTGTGTCGTCGAGACGGTGAAGCACATAGCCGATATGATCGACCGGGGTTGGAATGTCGTGATATCACACGGCAACGGCCCTCAGGTAGGTTTTATGCTTTTAAGGAGCGAGGCCGGGATAAAAGAAGGTTTGCATCCGATTCCCATGGACTCCTGCGGAGCCGATACACAGGGCTCTATAGGTTATAATTTTCAGCAGGCGCTTTCAAACGAGTTCCGCCGCAGGGGTATAAAGAGAGAAGTTGCCACGGTTGTGACAAGGGTTCTTGTGGATAAGGAAGACCCCGCGTTTCAGAATCCCTCAAAGCCGGTCGGGCCTTTTCTGACAAAAGAAGATGCTGAAGCAAGAAAGGAAAAAGAGGGTTGGGATATAGTCGAGGACGCCGGCCGAGGCTGGAGAAGGGTTGTTCCGTCGCCCTTACCCAAAGAAATACTTGAAGAAAACGCGATAGCCACGCTGGTTAAAGGCGGTTTCATTGTTGTGGCCGTGGGCGGCGGCGGCATCCCGGTGTACTATGATAAGGCGAAGAATATAATCAAAGGCTGCGCGGCTGTGATAGATAAGGATTTCGCGTCGGCTCTTCTGGCCTCCAACATAAAGGCGGATCTTCTTCTCATCTCTACGGCGGTGGAAAAAGTCTGTATTAATTTCGGTAAGCCGGATCAGAAACAGCTTGACAGGATCACGGTATCAGAAGCTAAAAAGTATATGGCCGAGGGGCATTTCGCCAAGGGCAGCATGCTTCCCAAGATCCAGGCGGTAATCAAGTTTTTTGAGAACGGCGGCAAGGAAGCTCTGATAACCTGTCCGGAAAAAATAGGCGAAGCCATGGACGGAAAGACCGGCACATGGATTGTCAAGGACTGAAAAGGGCTGGACAATCCTGGAATATTTGTCTAGGATAATCCCAATAGAGCGGGCGTAGTTCAGCTGGCTAGAACGCAACCTTGCCAAGGTTGAGGTCGTGGGTCCGAATCCCATCGCCCGCTCCAAAAATCTGGTTTTGAATTGACGGCGTCAGCAAGGAGATAAAGTGTTTTTAGAGGATGTTTTAAGTAAAAAGACCGTTGTGATAGAATTGAAGGGGCATGATAAAAATGCCATTATGGCGGAGCTGACAGAGTGCCTCGCGGCCGAAAAGGTTTTGTCGGACAAAGACGCTTTTTTAAAGGCCATCAGGGAGAGAGAGGAACTTGAATCAACGGCCATAGGCGGCGGAATAGCCATTCCGCACGCCAAGCATGAAAGTGTCAAAAGGATATTCTGCGCCATGGGAATCGTCAAGGACGGGGTGGAATTCAACGCTCTTGACAGCAAACCCGTCACAGCTGTTTTTATGGTGGCATCCCCGCCTGACCTGAACAGGGAATACATCCAGGTGGTGGCCCGAGCGGCGAGGCTGTTGAAAAGCGATGTCATGATGCAAAAAATTTTCGCGGCGTCTTCTCCGCAGGAGATAATGAAAGTCATAGCGGATTTTGACAGGATACTCCACAAAGCTTCCGTTGATGTCAGTACCAAAGAAGGCAGAGTAATTCACAAAGACATATAAAACATGGCGTCCCCGCCTTATGTTAAATAAAAAAGAACAACAGGAATTTTCCTTCCTGCTCAAAAGGGCTTTCAGTGAGGACAGGGTTCGTGACGATATCACGTCAAAATTTCTGCCGCGTGCGCGCAAGGTCAAAGCCCGCATTGTTGCCCGGGGTGATTGTCGCCTCGCGGGCATGGCTCTGCTTTCGGCTGTTTTCACCGCGAGATCTAAAAACATAAAAGTGAGAGCGCTCAAAAAGGATGCCTCGCCGGTTACCGGCGGTGAAATCGTCTGCGCTATAGAGGGCGATGCGGGCATGATATTTTCAGCGGAGAGGGCGGCGCTCAATTTTCTCTCTTTCCTTTCGGGAATAGCGACCAAAACAGCCTCTTTCAGGAAGATCATCGACGATAACTGGAT
>VMTH01000084.1 GCA_013791745.1 Candidatus Omnitrophota bacterium | reverse complement strand
GTCATATCTCCCATAAAACAAAATACTTTATTTTTTTCTTTTTTGTTTTTTATATCCAATGCAATTCCTGCTGCAATAGGAACTATTCCCCCCACAATTCCCGAAGATATAATTCTATAATCTTTATAACAAAGAGAAATAGATCTCCCCGCCAAAATATCATTTTTTAATCGTTCTCTGGGTACCCCCTTAAGTAAACACTGGTAATGATTTCTCCATGAACATAAAACCCAGTCATTTTCATTAATGTGCTGAAAAACCTCCAACATTTTACTTTCATTACCGCTATAGAGATGTATGGGAGCCTTAATCATAGCTTTATTAAAGCAATCTGCAATTTCATTTTCAAACGATATTAGATCTTCTTTTTTTAATAGACTCCGCATAATTGTTCTCCTCCGGCAAAATCTACAATTTCATCAAATTTCGCTTTTATCCCCAGCAGCAGTATTTCGTAAAAAGCAATTAACTTGTTTTTTGATATATTTTTATACAGGGGGGCCACCATTTATTTCAAAAAAAATACTTCTCGCAAAATCTGTGTCAAAAAGACACATCCCCATCTGATTATCTGCAATTTTCTCACCCCGCCAATTCGAGGAGGTTCATCACCCGGAATTTCTCCTATTTTTAACTTCATTTTGGCGCATTTTGTCGAAAGAATTGGTTCCCATGGTACTTTAGTGAAAAACCATTTCTCAGGCAGATAAGTATCATCTTTATCCAAATCCAGTTTTTTAATCAGTTCCTTTTTATAAGCTCTGTATATTACCATAGCATCCGTATATTTAACTCCGAAACAAATATTTATAATGCTTGTAAACATCCAATTTCCAAAAGCAGTTACAATATCATCATCTGCACTTTTGGCTCCATCTTTATATCGTGATACAATAACCATATCATACCCTTTCTTCATTTTTTCTATCAGCGGAGGAATGAGCTCCGGAATGGAATTCCCGTCCGGACTGAAAGTTATCAAAACGTCGCCTTCAATCAAATCATAAATCTCCATATATCCGTTACGAATTCCCTTTTTTTTCTGGATGTAAACAGAATAGCCGTTTTCTCGGGCATACTCTATTGTCCCGTCAGTAGAACCACCGTCGAGTATTAGTATCTGATCCACCCATTCCCTTTTAATCCGGGGCATAATCGTACGCATGCCGGTTACTTCATTGAGCGTCAAAACAACCAATGTTACTTTCATAAACTTAATCCTTAATTTTAGCTTTCGAAGATAAAGAATATCATTTTTTAAGACCCGTCGCAATAGTGCAACATCTCAGATTGTTTGCATTATCACACAGGATTTTGTTTTTTTGCTATAATCAATTTCAGTTTTGGATATGAGTTAGAAATATGTAAGTTCAAACATGGTTTGGATTTAGTTTTTATCTTTAGCCGTCGTACGCGTGATTGAAGGTTAAACAGAAGGTAAAACGGTTTTGAAAATAAATCAGAGTATATTTTATGATGAAAAAATTTAGATTTGGGAAAAATTGGAAAAAATTTGTCAGATCAATAGATGATATAAGAATTGATAAAGCGAAAGAATCGCTGGCTGATATGCTGGGGGCTGAAAACTTAAGGGATAAAGACTTTTTGGATGCCGGCGCAGGCAGCGGTCTTTTCAGCCTGGCCGCCTGTCTTCTCGGTGCAAGGGTTTATAGTTTTGACTATGATATCGAATCAGTTGAGTGCGTTCAATATCTTAATGGCAAATATGCTCCGCACGCAAAGGATTGGAAGATTGAGAAAGGGGATATTTTGGATGCGGAGTATATATCTTCCCTAGGGAATTTTGATATTGTTTACAGCTGGGGTGTTTTGCACCATACGGGAGATATGTGGCAGGCTTGCGACAATGCTGCCGGACTTGTTAGGAAGGGAGGTCTGATATATATCGCCTTATATAATGATCAGGGGTACTCTAGCAAAGTTTGGCTTGGAATTAAATTTTTTTATAATTGGCTTCCAGGCATATCTAAATTTATTATTCTTTTCCCCGCATTTATAAGAATCTGGATTTTAACCTGTTTCAAAGATTTATCAAAAGGGAAACCTTTTTATACATGGAAGAATTACAAACAATCTCCGCGCGGTATGGATCCCTGGCGGGATGTTATAGATTGGGTAGGCGGATATCCTTTTGAAGTTGCTTCTCCCGAAAAAGTGATACAATTTTTCAAATCCCGAGGTTTTTGTGAAAAAAAGGTTATTACCTGCAGGAAAGGATACGGCTGTAACGAATTTGTTTTCAAAAAAGAGGAACAGGTATGTGCGGAATAACCGGAATAGTCAATTTTAACGGCCAAGCGGTTGAAGCCGCTGTTTTGAAGAAAATGAACCGACTTCTTATACATAGAGGGCCTGATGATGAGGGATACTACATTAGTTCAAAGTTCAAAGTTCAAAGTTCAAAGACCAGAGCTCATGAAGTTGGCCTTGGGATGAGGCGACTCAGTATAATTGATCTTGAAACAGGCGCTCAACCAATTTTTAATGAAGATAAATCCATAGTGGTAGTCTGTAATGGGGAAATATATAATTTCCAGAATTTACAGGAGGAATTGATACGGAAAGGACATATTTTCAAAACAAAAAGCGATACCGAGGTTCTGGCGCATCTGTATGAAGAGTATGGAACCGACTGTATTAATAAGCTGAACGGTATGTTTGCTTTTGCGATCTGGGATACAAATAAACAATTTCTTTTTCTTGCCCGGGACCGGGCAGGGAAAAAGCCGCTGTATTATACGCAGATCGGTGAATCTTTTTATTTTTCTTCTGAAATTAAATCTTTTCTTGCGGTTCCGGAATTTGAAAAAAAGGTCAATTTAAAAGCTATCCATTATTATCTGACTTATCAGTATATCCCTTCGCCGATGACAATTTTTGAAAATGTTTTCCGTATCCCCCCCGCGTCATTTCTTACAATTGACTCGTCGGCTAAACAGGAATGTAAAAAGTATTGGGCTCCGGATTACCATAATAAAACAAACTTGTCTTACTCTGAAGCCAAAAAAAATATAAGAGACATCCTTCAGGATGCGGTAAAAATAAGGATGATATCGGATGTGCCGCTGGGCGCGTTTCTTTCCGGAGGCATAGATTCGTCAGTTGTCGTCGGTATTATGAGCTCCCTTTCAAGTTATCCGGTCAAGACATTCGCCATAGGTTTTAAAGAGCAGGATTTTTCGGAACTTAAATATGCTGATACGGTGGCAAAACGTTTTAAGACCGATCATACGGAATTTATTGTTGAACCTAAGGATACGGCTATCCTTGAAAAACTTGTCTGGCATTATGATCAGCCTTTCGCGGATTCTTCGGCTCTTCCCAGCTATTATGTGGCTAACCAGACCCGCAGGCATGTAACAGTCGCTCTGAACGGCGACGGCGGCGATGAGAATTTCGGGGGTTATCTGCGTCATCTGGCGCTCAAACAATCCGAGTTAATAGCTTTTCCTTTTAAGCTGATCCCGGATAAAGTTTTTAAAGCAATGGTGAATATGCTCCCCGAAGGAGCAGGGCGCGTTAATATTTTTAAACGAGGGAAGAGATTTCTAAATGCTTTAAAAGAAAAGCCGGCCAGACGGAATCTTATATGGCACCGTATTTTTGATAATGAAACAAAATTTCAAATTTACTCCGATGAAATGAAAGCGGTTGCTATGGAGCATGACGCGTGCGGGTATCTTGAAGAAACTTTTGATAGTGCGCCCGCTTCGGATTTACTTGACCGGGCCTTATATACAGATATGACGACATATTTACCGGAATGCCTCATGGTAAAAATGGATGTCGCGTCTATGGCTAATTCTCTTGAAGCCCGTTCGCCTTTTCTGGATTACCGGCTTGTTGAGTTTGCGGCAAGTCTCCCTTCCTCATGGAAAATAAGAGGATTGAAACAAAAAAGGATATTGAAAGACGCGTTTGAAGATATCCTTCCCGATGCGATTATAAATAGAGGTAAACAGGGTTTCGGGATTCCGATAGACAAGTGGTTTAGGAATGAGTGGAAGGAATATTTTATAGATATAGTGCTGTCCGGCAAGGCTGTCTCACGGGGTTATTTCAATATTAAAGAGGTCGAAAAACTTTTTGAAGAACATCTTTCCGGGAAGAGGCAGCATGGCTATCGCCTTTGGGCGCTCCTGATGCTGGAATTGTGGCACAGGGTTTTTATTGACGGCGCATACGATTTCCAATGACGCGCTCGCGGTGGACATTAGCGGCGTAAAAATATATTATTATCGGGCAGGGGAAATGCCCCGCAAGGGTTATTGTTCAGGAGCTTAATATGATAGATGAGATTTCTTTTATAATACCGGTTTTTAACGAAAGAGAGACTCTCCCGGAGCTTTTAAAATCTCTGGGGGGGGTGATTAGCGGTGTGCCAAAAAGCGAGATCATCGTGATAAATGACGCCTCTACCGACGGCAGCGAAGGCCTTGTGCCGGGAACGGTCCGGCTTATAAACTCCCAAAAGCAGTGCGGTTACGGCGCGTCAATAAAAAAGGGTTTGCGTAAAGCGGAATATTCAAAAATATGCATCATTGACGCTGACGGCACATACCCCCCGGAAGCCGTGCGGACACTTCTTGAAAACTACAGGGGAGAGGATATGCTCGTCGGTAAAAGAGAGAACCTAGACCTTTCGCCGCTGAGAAGGCCGGTCAAATGGATTATAAACAAATTCGCCGGTTTTCTGACAGGAGAAAAAATACCGGATCTTAACTCGGGCCTCAGGATTTTCAAAAAAGACCAGGCTATGAAGTTCTTTTCTTATTTTCCCGACGGATTTTCCTTCACCACAACGATCACGGCGGCTTTTCTGACAAACGGGATGACAGTGAATTATGAGATAATACCCTATCTTAAAAGGTCGGGAAAGTCCAGCTTCCGGCCGTTTTCCGATACAAAGAACATGATCCTGCTCATAATCAGGACGACTCTTTATTTCAACCCTCTGAAAGTGCTGCTGCCGCTGGGCGCTTTTTTTGTTCTTATCGCGGCTGTGGTTTTTGGGGTGTCCTGGGAAATGGGCGAAATCCTTGACGCGACAGTATCTGTTCTCGTAAGTGTGGCCATACAGATTTTTGTTCTCGCTTTTATAGCCGATGTCGTCAAGCAAAACAAAAATTAAGTTGAAGTGAAACTGCTCCTCATAAATCCCCCGTCGGAAAACGAGTTGCTTGGGAATAATCCCCGGATCATAGAAAGTGAAAGGGGTTTCAATCCTCCGCTGGGGCTTCTGTATATCGCCGCATATCTGCGCAAGAATTCTTCGCACGAGATTGCTGTGATTGACGCTCCCTCCGAGCATCTGAGCTATTCTCTCCTGGAGAAAAGGATAGCGGCTTTCGCGCCGGATGTAGTCGGTATAACGGCCATGACTTTCACAATGAGGGATGTCCTGAAAACAGCCGGTATTGTGAAAAAGCTGAACGACG
>VMTH01000083.1 GCA_013791745.1 Candidatus Omnitrophota bacterium | reverse complement strand
TATGAAAAAGATTTCGCCGAAATGCATACTACCGACGAGAAACTGCTTAAATGCAGCGCTGATCTCAGAGCAAAGCTCATGACTTCCGACACCAATCTCGCGCAGGTGGCGCTAATTAGGGGCATAGGGGTTTTGAATGTGAATATGCTCGCGAAATCGCTTAAACCGGTTGTGCTGCCGGGTGAGGCGCTGGACATATTTCTTCTCAAGGAAGGCAAGGAAAGTCGTCAGGCCGTGGGCTATCTTGACGACGGCACCATGATTGTTGTTGATAACGCGAGGCGCTTCATCGGACAGAAGAAAAAAATTATTGTCGTGAGTTTTCTGCAGACTGATGCCGGGAGAATGATATTTGCCAGACTTGATAATGACAGGGACTGATTTCAGGCCTTCCTGCGCTGTGCTTCTGGCATCGGGGAAAGGCTCGCGGACGGGTTTTTCGCGCCCTAAACAGTTTGTGAAAATAGCGGGGAAAGAGCTTTACCGCCACAGCCTTGATGTTCTTCTTAATTCGCCGCTCATTGATGAGGTGATACTTGTTGTTCCGCGCGGATTCGCGGGAAAAATAAAAGTCAAAAACTCAAAACTGAAAATTACCACGGGTGGAAAAAGGAGACAGGATTCGCTTTTGAAGGGCATTTCCCGTCTCGGAAAAAATTTTAACACTATTCTTGCGCACGATAGCGCCCGGCCTTTTATAACGGATGCCGTTGTAAAATCGGTTTTAAGCGCCGCCGGCGCTTACGGCGCCGCCATTGCGGCGGAACAGATAACCGATACAGTGAAGGAAGTGAACGGGGGTTTTGTGAAGAGCACCCTCGACAGGACAAAGCTTTTCCAGGCGGCAACACCGCAGGCTTTTAAGACCGGACATTTGGAGAAAATCAAAAAACTTCTCGCCGGAAAACAAGTCTTTACCGATGAAGCCGCCGTTATGGAAAAGCTCGGTATGCCGGTAAAAATTATCAGCGTAGGCCGCTGTAATATGAAAGTAACGGAGAAAGAAGATTTTACTCTGGCTGAAAATCTTCTGGAAAAAAACGCGAAGCGTTTGAATAGAAGGAGGTAATCACAAGGTGGAAAAATTCACAAAAGGTCCGCGGGTAAATGAGCGGATCACGGCTGCAAAAGTGCAGCTTATTGATGAGACGGGGAAGAATGTCGGCGTGATAGAGACATTCAAGGCGCTGAATATGTCGAGGGTGAAAGGGCTGGATCTGATGCAGGTGTCCGAAAGGGAAGTGCCTGTGTGCAGAATCGTTGACTATTCCAAATACAGGTATATGAAGGCGAAAAAAAACAAAGGCCCTAAACATGTTTCCACTCTCAAGGAAATCCGTTTCCGGCCGCACACCGACGATCACGATATAGAGGTGAAAGTCGGCAAAGCTAAAAAATTCCTGTCGATGGGAGATAAAGTTAAGGTCACTATTTTTTTCAGGGGCAGGGAAAACGCTTTTAAAACAGAAGGTTACAAACAGATGGAAAAGATAAAGGAAATTCTTGCCGATGTCGCCAAATCGGAAAGCCCGCCGCAGCTTTTCGGTAAGCGGCTTATTGCATTGTTCGTCAAAAATAAATAATATTGCACTTTATTGCGCCTGTAGCTCAGTCGGATAGAGCATCTGCCTTCTAAGCAGAGGGCCCGGGGTTCGAATCCCTGCAGGCGCGTAAAAATTTCAATTTTATTTCAAAATTTTTTCAGAGTTGCTGAAAGTCCGCCTGTGGCGGGTTGCGTATTGTCATTAAACTCGGGTATAATGAAACAGGTGCCGGGAGTTTGGATAATAATGAGGATTAAAAGAAAATTCAAAGTCGCTGTGAGACGCGGGGATATGCGGGGCTTTTTCCTGCTGCTTTTTATCCTTGCGGCTGCGGCAGGGGCTTATCTGTATATTAAGGAACGGACTCTTCAGGAGAGAATCACGCGCGTTGAAGCCATGGGCGGATACAGCAAATCCGACAAAAAACATATTATAGAAACATTAAAATGCGGCGTCCCCATAAGCGTCGCCGAATACACTCTGGCTGAGGAAAAGAAAAAAGCCCACGCCCTTCAGAAAAAACGTCAGTTCCGCCTGACCGCTGAAAAAACAGCTTTCGCCAGCCGCCCGGATATTAAAAAAGAGTATGAATATGTCCGCAAAAATAAAAAACTTTCAAGAGCAAAATTGAAGCTTATATCGCAGATATTCGGCCTTATGGATTTCCTGGACTATTCCATACGTTATACGACGCTGAAAAACGAGAGTGAGCTTTACGGCTTTAACGAGGAAGGTTTGGAGGATATCCTCGCTATATTTGTTGAAGCCGCCAACCGAAAAGGGGGCGCCACACCCGAAGAAATTGAGGAATATGGACTTGAGGAAATTGAAGACCTTGCGGTTTACAAGAGCCGCTACGCGCGCTGAATTATGAAATTTTTTAAAACACTGTTTGCGGGACGGAAACATTACAGCGTTTATGTTGTGAGGCTGGACAACAGCGTTAAGCAGTTTGATAAAGTGTTTGATTTAAACAAAGCAAGGGATTTTGAAAAACCCTGCGTTTATGTGGGTATGACAGGGTTGAAAGTTTCAGAACGTTTCAAGAATCACAAAAGCGGCTACAAGTCCAGCGCATGGGTGCATAAATACGGCATAGCGCTGATACCGGCTCTTTATGAGCACCTTAACCCCATGACTTATCAAGAAGCGGTTAAGATGGAAGTTGATCTCGCTGAAGATTTGAGAAGCCGCGGCTTCACCGTCCTCGGGGGACATTAACTGTAATCAATCGCCCCAGAGGTATCGTAGTCTGAGGCGATTATTAAAGTGTGAGGGCGAGTTCCCGGGCGATGATTTCTACAGTTTCAACGTCTTCCTGCGTTAGAGCTTGCGGTTGCTCCGTTCTTTTGATGTTGATTACTCCGAGAGCCTTGCCGTTTTTGACAAAGGGAATGCTCATGCCGGAATTGATTTTTTCGTATTTTTTCATGCCGCTGAAATATTTATCGGAATTTATGTCTATCGCTCCTTTGACAAGCACGGAGGCCATGGTTTTTGCGGCTTTACCGCTGACTCTTTCGCCCATAGCGACTTTTTTTCCTATGGCGTCGTTTTTGTTGCTTCCCGCAGCCGCTGTGACGGTGAGATTTTTACCGTCGGCATCAACAAGCATAATGGAACCGCCGTCGGCGGACAGAATGCCGCATGTGGCTGCCAGGCAGAATTTTAAAAGCGCTTCTATTTTGTCATTAAGCCCTTCTACTGTAATAACTTCTGTGTGAGCCATAAAGTCCTCCTTTTAGATTCCCCGACACTTACAACACCACATCATTCTACACAATATTGCCGTAATTTACCAGTTTCCACCCCTTGTATTTACAATCCTCCGCAAGTGTAGTCGGTAGCGCTATATACATTTTGGCGAAAATGAGCTACAATTATGGGCGGTAATTTTGGAATAATTGGTTAATTGATACGTAAATGAATTGTTTTGGAGGATAATGTGAAAAAGATTTTGATTGCTTATTCCGGCGGGCTGGACACTTCCTGCATGCTGCACTGGCTTAAGAAAAAATATAATGCCGAGATTTACGCGTACTGTGCGGACCTTTCGGGAATGAGCGCTGCGGAAAAGAACAAAATAATACGCAAGGGGCTTTCCACCGGCGCGAAAAAAGTTATTGTTGAGGATCTGCGGAACGAATTCATGCAGGACTATGTTTTTCCGTCGCTTAAAGCGGACGCGGTGTATGACGGGGAATATTTTATGTCGACTGCCATAGGCCGTCCGCTCATAGCCAAACGACTCGCCGCCGTGGCAAAAAAATACGGCATAAAAATAGTCGCGCACGGCTGTACGGGCAAGGGCAATGATCAGGTGCGTTTTGAAACGGGGCTTTATTCTCTTCTAAAAGGCGTTGAGGTGCTGGCCCCTTTGCGTTTCTGGGAATTCCGCACGCGTGAAGAAGAAGTCGATTATGCGAAAAAAAATAAAATTCCAATCTCTTCCGGGAGCAAAAAATATTCTCTTGACGAGAACATCTGGGGCGTGGCGATAGAATGCGGCCGTCTTGAAGACCCGTCAACCCCGCCGCCTTCCGACGCATGGCAGTGGACTGGCGGGAAACTGCGTAAAAAAGAAAGTGAAATAACGGTGTCTTTCCGCGAAGGCTGCCCAGTCGCGCTTTCCGGCCGGACGCTCGCGCCCGTTGAACTTGTCGCGAAACTTAACGCGCTCGGAGCGGCGTATAAAATAGGGCGCGCGGATATGATAGAAAGCAGAGTTGTTGGTATTAAATC
>VMTH01000082.1 GCA_013791745.1 Candidatus Omnitrophota bacterium | reverse complement strand
TAAAAAAGACGAATTGTCTCATTTTCATCGTCGTTCTTGTATTCAAATGCTGTTTTTAGAGATTTTAAGTTATCTATAAATTGCGGAACTTCTTCTACTGGTTGTTCCTTTAGTTTGATAATTTCCTTTCCATCTAGCCATAGAAATTTATCTATTTGCCTAAAACTAAGGTTCTCTACCCTATAATATTTTCTAAAATCTTCAAGAGTGTTTTTAAACTTGATGTAATTCCTCAATTCGTCTTTTTTAAATTTTGAAAAACTATCCTTCTTTTGATATTCAACTAAAATATTTTCAACATACCTATCAAATATAGGATACTCGTTTTGATTATGCCAACTACAGTATTTAGTAGCAAAGGAATAACATTTTTTTAACTTTCCCGATATTGTAATATTAGCTATTAGATTTACTATCTTTGGGTCGCCTGTTTTGATATACGAATCAACTCCCAAATCTTGTATGTGTTTTGCCATTGTAAAAGTAGCATAAAGATGTGTGCTATAAAAATTATCAATAACACCCACCTTCAATAAAATATCTTTGATTTCAATATTATTTGGAAATGTCCCAAATAATTGCGTAATAGCTTGATCTGCTAAATACGTCCCCTCATTCTTGTCATATTTTTCAACATACTCAAGTATTAAATTTTCAGTTATATTTTTTAATTCCATTTTTGATGATAACCCTTTCTTCATTAATCGTCTACGCGACCGCTGGCGGCGTTTGTCTCTCGTCCATCTTATTTCATCCGCCGCCGATAGGATGAAATATCTGCAAGTCGTTTCCCGTCTTTAGAATTGTGTTCTTATCAACTCGCTTTCCGTTCACGAGATAGACAAAAAAAGCGATGGCCGACTTTTGATATTGAAGTTCCTTTTCCATAAATTCTTCAATACTGATATTACGTCCTATTTCTTTAATAAACTTCTTTCCGTGCGGACTGTTGAGCGGCCCAAAAAGTTCAACTTTAATTTTGACCATTTTCTCAGTTCTCACTGCTCATACAACGGCGACATCGCTCTCAATTTATTTATGATCCCGGGGAGGATGCCTGTGACAAAATCAATATCTTCCTCACTGTTATCTTTTCCCAGGCTGAACCTTATGGAACCCTGCGCGATGGCGTGGTCCAGGCCCATGGCCAGCAGAACATGCGATGCCGAAAGCGAGCCCGAGGTACAGGCCGAACCGGATGAGACAGCCACGCCCTCCATATCCAGATTAAGGATGATCGACTCACCTTCCACAAATTTGAACGAAACATTCAGCGTGTTCGGCGTCCTTTTATCCGGATGGCCGTTCAGCTTTACATCCTTTATGTTGTCCTTGATGCCCTTCCACAATCTGTCTCTCAAACCCTCTATGCGTTTATTCAAGGAATCGCCGTCGCGGCGGGCTATTTCAATCGCCTTTGCAAAGCCCACTATCCCCGCGACATTTTCCGTACCCGCCCGCCTGTTTTTTTCGTGGTGGCCGCCAAGGAGCAGAGGCGACATTTTTACGCCTTTTCTCTTATACAGCACCCCCGCGCCTTTGGGCGCGTAAATTTTGTGTCCGGAAAATGAGAGCAGATCCGCATTCATCTTATCAACATTCAACGGCACTTTCGTTAAAGACTGCACGGCGTCGCTGTGAAATATGATCCCCTTTTCCCTCGCGATAGCGCCGATCTCTACGAGGGGCTGGAGCGTTCCCGTCTCATTATTCGCGTGCATGATCGTTATGAGAACCGTCTCATCCGTTATCGCCTTTTTAAGCTCATCAATACTTATGACGCCGAATTCATCAACGGGAAGATATGTCACCCTGAATCCCTTCTTTTCGAGATACTTACAGGTATTCAGGACGGCGTGATGTTCTATGACGGAAGTTATAATGTGGTTGCCTTTTGACGCGTTGGCCTCCATCACTCCCCTGATAGCCGTGTTATCTGATTCGGTGCCGCCGGATGTGAAAATGATCTCATCCTCCGAGGCGCCGATAAAAGCGGCTATCTTCTCTCTTGATTCCTCAACCGCCGAGCGCGCCGCGCGGCCGAAAGCGTGAATACTGGAGGCGTTGCCGTAAACTTCCTTATAAAAAGGCAGCATCGCGTCCAGCACTTCGGGATGCACGGGCGTTGTGGCGTTGTGATCAAGATATATCATATCCCCTCTCCCTCTCTGAATTTTTCATCTCCTGGTTTTGAAAAAACCTGCTCTATTTTTTTCTTTTGGGCCTCAAGCCGCTCATCTATTTTGCTTATCACGCCTTCCATCTCCTCAAGTCTCTTGACACGCCCGTCTATTTTATCCGTTTCCCTCAGCACAAGTTTGATAGCGTCCGCCACAGGGTCGGGAAGCCTGCCGTGTTCAAGATCAAATAAATGCTCCTTGCTGAAACCGGCTCCCAGCCTTG
>VMTH01000081.1 GCA_013791745.1 Candidatus Omnitrophota bacterium | reverse complement strand
TGACAATTTTAAAATGGGTCCACCCCAATTGTCTCCGCAGTGCGGAGACAATCTTATTATCAGGATAAATTTCAGCAAAACGAATCATATGTCTTAAATTTTTTATTGAAAATCCCGCTCCATAATCAAGCTTTAATTGTTGCGACACTGTCTCAACAATCTCCTTGCCGTATTCAGCTCGCTTGTTCTTTAAAATCTCCTGGCGGATTCTTTTACCAATATTCCAATACAATGTAGTCATTTCGGCGTTAACTGTCACGGCGACCGCCGAACGGGTTTTTTCTATCATCCCGCTTATATCCGTCAAGAGAGCATTTGTTTTTGCGGGCGCCCGTTTCTTAATAATTTGTTTTTTTATATTTACGGGCATATAACGCCCCCCTCAAAATAAGTCGCCCTGTTCATTTTCCGAATCTTCCCCAGAACTCGACGAGAGGCTCCAGATAAACGCCTTGCGCCTCATAAACCCTCGCGCGGATCCTGCTCATCAGCTCATAAGCGTCATCGGCCGAACTCGCGCCCCGCAAGACAAAAACATTCGCGTGAAGAGGCGAGACAGAAACGCCGACCGAGCGCCAGCGCGAACAGCCGCATTGCTCGATGAGTTTGCCCGCCGGCATCCCTGCGGGATTCCTGAATATGCATCCGCTACCGTTCTTGTATATAAAACCTTTTTCCTTTCTTTTTGCCGTCAGATCTTTTATCCTGTCAATTATTTTTTCCCTGGCTTTTTTCCTCAGCGAAAAACAGGCTTCGGATATAACGGCGGGGATTGGAACGGGCCCCGTCCTGTAAGAAGCCTTTATCCTCCCGCCCGAGATCCTGTATTCCCTCCCCGAACGGTAAAATCTGACCCATTTGAGGACATCGCTTATGGAACTTCCGAAAGCGCCGGCATTTTTAAAAACAGCCCCGCCGACGGAGGCGGGAATCCCCGAAAGGTTTTCCAGGCCGCAAAGCCCCGCCGCGGCGCTTTTTTTTATCACATCTTTCAGCCCGGCCCCGGCCCCGGCGATAACATCGTTGCCTTTGAGCTTAATTTTTTTGAAATCCCCGTCGAGCATGAGCGCCGGTTCGGTTAATCCCGCGGAAGAAACAATGACATTGGAGCCGTTTCCCAAAACCCTGAAAGTATGAAACTGCTCCGTAAAAGCCTTAAGTTCAGCGACGGTGGCGGCATGCCACACATGAGCCGGGCCGCCCGAGGCAAGATAAGTAATATCCCTCAGGTTAATAAAACTAACTTTCATTTTTTGACAGCGGCGTCAGATCCCTGCCGGCAGGCAGGTTGACATTTGACACGCTCAATTTTTTCTTGGAAAGTTTGAGATACTGGATCAGCGGTATCCCCGACGGGCAGACATAAGCGCAGGCTCCGCACTCCATGCAGTTCATGGCTTTATCATAGGCCTTCCCCGCTTTGTAAAGAGCAAGGCTCTCACGGGGCATCAGGCCCATGGGGCACACCGACGCGCAGCGCAGACAGCGCAGACACTCATATTCTTTCCTTTCACCGTCCCACATCAGCAGAATGCCGCTGGCGGCCTTGGAAACCGGCACATCCATATCGCACACGGCCTGGCCCATCATGGGCCCGCCGAATATGATC
>VMTH01000080.1 GCA_013791745.1 Candidatus Omnitrophota bacterium | reverse complement strand
TCTTGAATTTCTTCTGGGGCGCGCTCTTCTCAACAACATCATCAACCTGAATCTCATTGAGGAAGTGAAGTATGTCATAAAGAAAGGCGGAGATGATTTCAATAAACTCCTGGAGCTCGAGCCCGACGCGGGCCTCGGCAACGGCGGCCTCGGGCGCCTCGCGGCCTGTTATCTGGATTCAATGGCGACTCTCGGTCTGCCGGGCTACGGCTACGGGCTCCATTATGAATTCGGCATATTCAAACAGATCATACAGGACGGTTTCCAGGTGGAGGCGCCGGACGAGTGGCTGAAATTCGGTTCTCCCTGGGAAATAGAAAGGCCGGAATACGCCATCAATGTGCAGTTCTACGGAAAAAGCGTCCCTGAAAAGGATGCTTTCGGCAGGGTGCATTTTGTCTGGCGGGACACCAGGGATATTTTGGCTATCCCCCACGATATGCCGATAATAGGATATGGAAACAGCACGGTGAACACTTTGCGGCTCTGGTCCGCCCGTTCATCCAACCAGTTTGACCTGCACATCTTCAATCACGGCGACTATATAAAGGCGGTGGAAGATAAGAACCGCACGGAAAATATTTCAAAGGTGCTGTACCCGAACGACAATATTTATGAGGGAAAGGAGCTGCGTTTCAAGCAGGAGTTTTTTTTCGTCTCGGCCACCCTGCAGGATATAATAAGGCGCTATCTCAAAACCTATGATAATTTTGACAGGTTCGCCGATAAGGTGGCCATACAGCTCAATGACACGCATCCGGCGCTGGGCATACCGGAGCTCATGCGCCTTTTTATTGATATTTACGGCCTGAAATGGGAGAAGGCATGGGACATAACACGGAAAACTTTCGCTTTTACCAATCACACGGTTATGCAGGAAGCGCTTGAAAAATGGTCGCTGAACCTGTTTGAGACGGTTTTGCCCAGGCATCTGGAGATAGTCTATGAAATAAACAGGATTTTTACCTCTGAGGTGAGAGACAAATATCCCGATGATCACATGAAAGTCAACTGGATGTCTATCGTTTCCGACGACGACGAAAAGCATATCAGGATGGCGAATCTCGCTATTGTCGGCTCGCATTCCGTCAACGGTGTGGCAAAGCTCCACAGCGAGATACTGAAAACCGATGTTTTCAGGGATTTTTATGAGCTGTGCCCCGAAAAATTCAGTAACAAGACAAACGGCATAACGCAGCGGCGCTGGCTCCTTGTGGCCAATCATTATCTATCCCAGCTGATAAGAGAGAAAATAGGCGACGGCTGGATAAGTGATCTTTCCCGCATCAATGAACTTGAAAAATTCGCGGATGACAGGGACACCCTGATAAATCTTTACAACATCAAACTTGAAAACAAAAAGAAGCTGGCTGAATATATAAAGAAGGAATGCTCTGTTGAAGTGAATCCCGAATCCATATTTGATTCGCAGGTGAAGCGAATACACGAATACAAAAGGCAGTTTCTGAACGCTTTGAGGATTCTCGTGATGTATAACGGCATTAAGAAAAACCCGTCTTCTCTTGCGACTCCCGTCACATTTATTTTCGCGGGCAAGTCGGCGCCGGGATACGCCAGGGCGAAGCTCATCATCAAATTCATAAACAGCGTCGCGGATCTGGTAAACGGCGACAAGAGCATAAACGGAAAGATGAAAGTCGTTTTTCTTCCGAATTACGGCGTGTCTCTGGCCGAGAAGATCATTCCCGCCAGCGATGTCTCCGAGCAGATCTCAATGGCCGGAACGGAAGCATCCGGCACGGGCAATATGAAATTCGCGCTCAACGGCGCCCTGACGCTCGGCACACTTGACGGGGCGAACATAGAGATCTTAGAACATGTGGGGGCGGATAACATATATATTTTCGGCCTTAACGCTGAACAGATAAAAGAAAAGCAGCTGGACGGATCTCATGATCCCGGCGCGATATACGAGTCGCATGATGAGATCAGGGCCGCGCTTGATATGCTCAAATCCGGGGAATTATCCGGCGGCGACAATGAGATCTTCAAGCCTTTGTATGATTCTATACTTCACGGCGACGGCGGCGGCAGACCGGACAGCTATTTTCTGCTGGCCGATATGAAAGATTATCTGCTGAAGACTTATCAGGTCAACAAAGATTTTGCCGATAAACTCCTGTGGCAGAAAAAGGCGCTTTTAAACATAGCCAACATGGGTTATTTTTCGAGCGACAGGGCTGTGAAAGAATACGCCGATGAGATCTGGCACGCGCATCCGGTTAAAATAAATCCCTGAACGGCCTGGGCGGAATTGCTTATTGACACGAAAAAAGATTGTTGATAGGATAAACATTCCAAAGGAATAAACCGCCGGCAGGATCCGGAGGAAGACGACAGGCGGTTTTCCCGGGATATTAACTTCCCGGGAATTTCAAAAAGCATTTTGAGGATAACATAAAATACGGTACATGGAAACGAAAAACAGCAATATGGAGGAAGAAATGTCTATTTACACAGAAGAGAAGTTGAAGGAGATGAAGCTGCCGGAGCTTAAAGAAACGGCCTCGGCGGTGGGAGTGGCAAACAGCGCGAAGATGAAAAAACACGAGATAGTGGAAGCTATTTTGAATGTTTCCAAAAACGCCGGCCAGTCTCCCGCGGCTCCTTTGTCCGAGCCTAAGGCCGCTCCGGATACATCAGCGAAAGATAACGGCTGTCAGGCCGAGGGTAAAAACAATCACGGCAATAATCAGAATGTCGGAGAAGATTATCCCAAGGAAGAGAAAGAAGGTTATCTCGAAATACTGCCGGACGGCTTCGGCTTTCTTCGCGCCTCGGACAACAGTTATCTTCCGTCCAATGAAGATGTGTATATCGCGCCCATGCTGATAAAAAAACTCAAGCTCAGGACGGGTGATTTTCTCCAGGGCTACTGCAAACATCCCTCGGTGAACAGGGAAAAATATTACGCCATGAACAACATAGTGGCGGTCAATAATATGAAGCCGGAAGAGACCCTGGGCAGGCCTCATTTTGATAAGCTGATGCCGCAGTACCCGAAGAAACAAATCATACTTGAAACCGACAGGCAGGGGATATCGGGAAGGATCATGGATCTTCTCACCCCCATAGGCAAGGGGCAGAGGGGTTTGATAGTCGCGCCTCCGAGGACGGGCAAGACAATGCTCCTGCAGGCCATCGCCAACGGCATCACTCTCAATCATCCGGAGGTGACGCTCATCTGCCTGCTCATAGACGAGAGGCCGGAAGAGGTGACGGACATGAGGATGAGCGTGAAGTCGGAAGTCGTGGCTTCCACTTTTGATGAAAGCCCCGCCAGGCACATACAGGTGTCGGACATGGTTATTGAAAAAGCGAAACGCATGGTGGAAATGGGCAGGGATGTGGTGATACTGCTTGATTCTCTGACGCGCCTTGCAAGGGCGCACAACGCCCAGACGCCGTCTTCGGGCAGAGTGATGTCGGGGGGGCTGGAAACCACGGCTCTGCAGAAACCGAAAAAATTCTTCGGCACGGCGCGAAGCGTTGTTGACGGTGGGAGCCTCACCATAATAGCCACTGCCCTGATAGACACCGGATCCCGGATGGACGAGGTGATATTTGAGGAATTC
>VMTH01000079.1 GCA_013791745.1 Candidatus Omnitrophota bacterium | reverse complement strand
AAGGAGTTTTTGATTCCCCCCTTTCCGGCGCATGCCTTCAAGCTCATCCCACGGGATAAAAAATGACGCCGAGGACGAGGGCGAGGAAAGGAGCTGCGCGCAGAGAGCGTCAACCGTTTTTGAAGACGCGCCGGTCAGATCAAAAACCAGACCGGCGTCGCTTGAGGCGTGAGAAAAAGATACGGCCGAAAGTATGCCCAGACGGAACAAAACGGCGCCCAGCGCAAGGAAAAACCGCAGACTACACGACACTCTCCCGTACGAAGAGCTTTTCAATTAGGAACCGCCCTCACCGCTCTCATGCGCTATTTGATTGAGGATATCATCAATTTTCGCGGCTCTCGCAGGGGTCTGATCCAGCTTAAAAAAAACTTCCGGTATGTTTTTAATACGCATGTTTTTGCCTATTATATACTTGAAATAATTGGCTTTTCTCGTCAGCATCCGGCTCATCCGTCCGGTTTCACGCCGTAGGCGCAGATCCGCGTCCGGGACCGTCCCGGTTGACGTATCCGGAGAGACATAAACGCTGTAAAAAACGCAGCAGCTCCGGCAGTCGTTTGAAATAGTCACATCCGTAATAGTGAGAATAACCCCTGTGGGGATATGAAAATCCTTATGGATGACGCCGTTTACTTCCCGCTGTATCTGTTTGGCGAGCTTTACTTTTCTTTCATCGCGCATAATAGAATGCCCGCTCTACTCCTTGGCATCCCCGAGAACCCGCGCCACTTTCTCAAGCTCGTAAGCTTCTATAATATCCGCGGGCTTGAGATCGTTGTATCTATCAAGTGTAATACCGCACTCCATACCTTCCACGACCTCAGAGGCCTCATCTTTAAATCTTCTCAGCGAGGCAAGACTGCCCGTGTAAATTATTTTATCGTCCCTGACAAGCCTGGCTTTGGCCTTCTGCTTCAGTTTCCCCTTGGTAACGATACAACCCGCCACCACGCCTATGCGTGAAATGCTATAAGTTTTGAGCACCTCCGCGCGGCCTATCGGCGCCTCATTGTAAATCGGCGTCAGTTTACCTTCGAGCGCCTTTTTCAAGTCTTCCAGCAGTTTGTATATCACGGTATAAACCCTGATTTCCACGCATTTTTCCTGAGCGTCGGCCTCAACCTTATCCGATCCCTTTACATTAAAACCTATGATGATGGAACCTGATGCCTGCGCCAGCAGTATATCGCTCTGGTTGATGCCCCCGCAGGCGGCATGAACGATCTGCAAACGCACCTCGCTGCTGTCCAGTTTGGACAAAGAATCCTTAATGGCCTCCAGCGAGCCCTGCACGTCGGATTTAAGTATTATTTTAACGGTTTTCGTTTCGTCGCTGCCGCCGGAATAAAGAGCCTGCGCGCTGAACTTCATATCGTCCTGTACCCTTCTTCGGGAGGAGAGAATATCTCTGGAAAGCCCGGCGTTGGATATAACCGAAAACTCATCCCCCACTTCGGGGAGTGTCGTAAAACCCATGACCTCAACAGGCGTTCCGGGGAAAACATCCCTGATATTGCCTCCGCCCTCAACGTGAATGGCGCGCACTTTGCCGCCTGAAAAACCGCAGATGAAAGATTCCCCGACTTTAAGGACGCCGTCGCTTATAAGGACGGTAGCCAGCGGCCCCCGGCGCGGATCCATACTCGCCTCAAGAACCACGCCTCTTGCCCGGCACATCCGGTCGGCTTTAAGATCCATCATCTCGGTCTGAAGCAGGATCATATCAAGCAGTTCTTTCACGCCCTCGCCCGTCTTGGCCGAGATCGGCACCACTATGGTTTTTCCGCCCCAGTCCTCCGGCAGAAGATTCTCATTGGCGAGCTGCTGCTTGGTGTTTTCCAGATTCGCTGTCGGCAGATCTATTTTGTTCACCGCCACGATTATAGGCACAGCGGCGAGCTTCGCGTGGCTTATTGCCTCTCTCGTCTGCGGCATGATACCGTCATCGGCGGCCACAACGAGCACCACGACGTCGGTCACCTGTGTGCCCCTCATTCTCATGGCTGTAAAGGCCTCATGGCCGGGCGTGTCCAGGAATGTCATGGTATGATCTCCGTGCTTTATCTGATACGCGCCTATGTGCTGGGTGATATTGCCGAATTCCTTCAGCACGACATGGGATTTCCTGATATAATCCAGAAGAGAAGTTTTACCGTGATCAACATGCCCCATAACGGTTATAACGGGCGGCCTCGTGACCGCGCGGCTCATATCCCTGTCATCCGATTTCTTGACCTCGTCTTTATAAATATCCACGACTTCCGGCTCGAAGCCCTCTTCATGGATGATTAATGACGCCGTTTCGGTATCCAGCCGCTGATTTATTGTTGTGACCATCCCCTGCTTGAGCAGTTTTTTAATCAGCGCAACGGCTGACATATCAAGCTTTTCGGCCAGAGCGCCGACGGTGGTGGTTACGTCTATTTTGACGGTTTTTTTGGGTGGAGCAGGCTTAACAGGTTGCGGCGGGGGAGGAAGAACAGGCGGTGTTACGGGTTCTTCTTCTTTAGTCTTTTTTCCCGATTCCACAGGAGGCTTCGTGCCGAGAAACTTCTCTTTTATCTTCCTCACTTCTTCGGCGGTAAGGCCCGAAGATGGTTTTTTGCTAGTGATACCGAGATTTTTGATCTTCTCTATGAAAGTTTTGCTTGTGCATCCCATTTCCTGGGACAATATATGTACGAAGGTCTCATATTGCACGCGCGACTTTTTTCTGGGAGCTTTTTCCGCGGCTTTTAAGTCCGCCGTTGCGCCACGGCGCACTTTCAGCTCCGGCGTGACTTTCTCGGGAGCTTCAACCGTTTTGGCGGGTTTGATTTTAGCGGCCTTGGCCGGAGAGGCGCTTTTGGGCTTTGAGGGTTTCGCCGCGACAGCGCTCGCGCTCTTGGCCGCCTTGCTCCGGGGGGTCTTTGCAGCCGGGCTTTTTTTAGTCTTAGCGGCGGATGTTTTCCCGCTTCCGGAGGAAGACTTTTTTAATTTGCCAACTTCGGCCTTTGTCAGGCCCGACGAAGCAGTTTTACCCTCCTTGCCGAGTTTTTGTATCAGCTCTTTGCTGGTGACACCGAGCTCTTTAGCGAGATCGGAAATTCTGCATTCATATTTACCTGCCATTATTCTTTCTCCTTCTAACTCTTTCTAAAATTCTAATTTAAAACTCACTCTTTGGGAAGTGCCAAGTTCGGCATAGGGTTTTATCGAGTAATCAAGAGCGTACGAGCCGAAGTTAAAACCCACGCCGCCGCCAAGCCCTTCGTCTTCATCAAAACTGTCAGATTCCGTATTGCCGTAAATCGCTGAGACAGCCTTCATCATATAACCCGCCCTCAGAATCATGAATCTCGCCGGGGCAAGCTGCATACCCATCCTGAATGTCTTCTTCTCATCCACCGGCTCATAGGCCATATCCGCCGTCAATCCGAACACTCCCGCGAATTTGAACATCCCCCCGAGCGTGAATGTCAGAGGAAGCGGATATTTCTCCTCTATGAATTTCATATCCGGCCCGAGGTTTCTTACGCTCAGTCCGACTGACACTTTATCCGTCAGCTCTCTCATCGCCCCCATATCTATCGCGAATCCCTCCGCGCTCTCATCGGCTATCGTCTGCCTTATCAGTTTCACATTAACACCTAACATATTTTTACCGTTCAACTCTCTTGCCGCAGATACCGTAAACGCCGTATCGGAACTCTCAAAATCTGCGGTCTCTTTGCCGTCACTATCCCTGCCGTCTATCTCGCCGCTCCTCATGGATATTACGGATATGCCCAGATTGCCCCACATAACAGGAACAATGCTTCCCGCGAAATCATAAGTCATTCCCTGTATCCAGGCCGTGTGCGTAAATCCCGCCTGAGTCTGTCTCCCGTAAACCATCCCGGCAGGATTATAATACAGCGCTCCTATGCCGGATGCCGCGGCCGTATAAGCCCCGCCCATGGCTTCCGCTGCCGCCGTCGGCGCTATCTTCAGAAACGAAGCTCCGCTTCTGCCTGTCTCCGCACAAAGAAGAGAAAATTGAAATAGCAAAAAGTTTAGGGCGGCTGACAGAAAACAGATTTTAAATATTCTCATTTTACCACATTCTGAACCTTTCATCAGAATAGAAATCATAGAGCTTATCTTGGCACTCATTTTATCACCGCCATCTTTCCTGTCTTTTTCAGGGTGACGCCGTT
>VMTH01000078.1 GCA_013791745.1 Candidatus Omnitrophota bacterium | reverse complement strand
TTCAATCATTTTTACTCCGTTACTTTAACTTTAATTTCACCTTTGGCAAATCAGTATATGATGTGTTCTTCAGATGTGTCAAAATATGTCTCTTTACAAATCCTAATTCCTATTCAAGTACGAGCTTAACAAATAATCCCGCCAATTACAATAAGGCTCATTGGCTGGCTGAAATCAGATTAATCAGAAGAATGATCTGAAGGCGCGGGCGGAAATTAAATATATGCCACCGGCGAGAGCAATCTTGATGAGCGTGTGCATCTGGAAGGGCGCCAGGAGAAAGCCCGCCATGATGGCGGATGCGGCGAGGATAACAGACAATTTCCTGTAGAATGATGTTGGTGGCCTGATGCCGTCTTTGATAACCAGCCATACAAGCAGAGCGAAATTCGTCAACGCGGCGATGCTCGTCGCCCCGGCAAGGCCGCCCGGGCCCAGATGAAAGACGAGGGCGGCGATATCCCCCGCTATGTTCACTATAAAGGATAGCACGGCTATTTTGACCGGCGTCCGCATATCCTTCTTCGAGTAAAAATAATTAGCGAATATCCTGATACCGGCGAAAGCCGCCAGTCCCGCCGAATAAAAAACCAGAGCCGCGGAGGTCATCGCCGTGGAGCCGGATGAGAAAAGACCTCTCTCAAAAAGGAGCGACACCGTCTCTCCCGCGAGAATGATCAGCCCGAGTGTCGAGGGGATTATCAGAAACAGACTCGCCGCGAAGGAATCAAAAAGATTCTTCGCCACAGCCCCGGTTTTTTTCTCCGCCCGCGCGTCGGACATAAAGGGAAGAGAGACCATTGAAATAGACACCCCGAAAAGAGCCAGCGGCAGCTGGTAAAGGCGGTTGGCGAAATAAAGCGCCGACACGACCCCCGCCCCCATGAGCGTGGCGCAGATGGTATCAACGAATATGTTGAGCTGCATCACTGAAACGCCCATAGCCACAGGTATCAGGCGAACGATTATTCTTTTCACATCCGCGTTGGAGAACACGCCTTTGACAAAAAAACAAAAAGACGCGACCTTTTCCCTGAAAAGAATGGGCAGCATTAATGCGAAATGAAGAAAGAAGCCGATCACAGCGAAGACGGCGAGGCCCCTTATGTCATAGCCCGGTATCCCGCGGGTGAAAAACATGAAAAAAACTATCGCGCTGACATTGAAGAGGGCCGGCGCGACGGCTGGAATAAAAAAATATTTCCTGGCATTACATATTCCCATGGCTATGGTGGCCATCGTCACAAGAATAAGAATGGGAAACATTATCCTCGCCAGCGTCACCGTTAAAGCAAACTGCTCCGTGTTTCCGAAAAAACCGGGAGCTATCAATCTCACTATTTGCGGCGTGAAGATAACGCCTACGGCCGTGAGGAAAAAACAAATGACAAAAAGAAAGGAGAACATGCTGCCGGTAAGCCTTTTCGCCCTCTCATCCTCCTTTTTAACGAGCATCTCCGAATAGACGGGTATCAGAGCGGCCGGTAGTGCCCCTTCTCCCAGCAGACGCCTCAGAAGATTCGGTATCCTGAAAGCCACATAGAAAGCGTCGGCGAACATTGAAGTGCCGAAATATTTGGCCATGAAGATATCCCTGACCATACCCAGTATCCTCGAGATCATGGTCGCCGCGGAGACAGCGGCGAAACCTTTTTTCAGCGGCGTGTTGAAAATTCTTTTTATCATTTGACGGACATAGCTAATTTTGATAGCATTGCTCTCGAAAGAAAAGGTCCCCCGCAGAAGAACGCGCGGGCAGGAGGAAAAATGGCAAAATTAAAAACAGGCAGACATACGAGTGCTATGAAAGAGGCAAGGCAGAACCGTAAAAAGCGGGCCGCCAACCGTAAAATCAAAACAGCGCTCAAGACAGAGATCAAACAGTACAAAGTCGCCATCAGCGAAAAAGGCGGAAAACCCGCCGAAAAAATCGCGAATATCCAGGGAATACTGGATAAAATGTCCAAGAAGAAGATCTTCCACGGCAACAAAGCTGACAGGCTGAAATCACGCCTCTGTGCCCTTTCCAAAAAATCCTGATATCCTCACCGCCGCGTTAGCGAAAGCCCCCGGCTGCCCGCTCTTGTATTTTTCAAAAGTCTCAAGTATTGTTTTGTAAGCTTCCAGTATCTTTTCTTCCGGGGTGGAAGAGACGATCCTGACGGCGGCCTCCTGCTGATTTTTGTCAAATATACCCAGCGCTTTCGCGTCGTTTATGTTCACCGGCTGACCCTCCCTGATCTTCTGCTTGAGCGTTAAAAATTTTTCAAACAGCCCCCGCGCGTATCCGAGGCAGCCCATCTCTCCGTCACTTTTCAGCTGTTCGGCTTTTTGGAGCAGAGAGACGGCCTCGCCCCCTATCATCTGCCATGTAAATTCAAATATACTGTCCGTCTCCCTTGATGTGCTTATTCTCTCAACATCATCCTGAGTGACGACAGCGTCATCTGCCTTGAAAGTGAGGAGCTTGCTCACATTGAGATCTATGTCAACACTGCTGTTTCGGCTGATCTCTATAAGCGCGGACATCGCGGCGTCGTCGATCTTTTTCCCTTCTTTAGCCAGCCGCGCGCGCACCGCCGCGGCGGTTTTCCACGGAAAAGGCTTAAAGCAGTCAACGACGACAATATCAGGGGAAGTAAAAAACTTTTTGAGGCGCGCGTTCCAGGCGCAGAAAATAACGAGCACCGTTGTGCTGTTCTTTGAATAAGAAAGGATGGCCGTCAGTTCCTCGTTCTTAAAACCTTCCGCGTCCTTTATCAGCACGATTTTTTTGTCCGAAAAAAGCAGCTGCGAATTGAGCTCCGTGAGGATATCTCCCGGCGGAAAAGCGCGATCAGTCCGGATGATACTGGATGGCCCCAGCGCCTTGCAGATGAGCCCAAAACCTTCTTCTTTGCAGCCGTCATCGGCTCCGATGAACACATAGACGGGATTGACACGCCGTTCAAGCTGCCGTTTAAAAGCGTCTATGTACACGGGTATTTATCTGTTGCGCAGCAGAAGATAAACTATCTCGGAAGCGAGTTCGTCTGTGGCGCGCTCCTGCGCGTTCTGCTCGGTTTCTATAATGGCGCCCGGGCGGGTACTCCCCGGCGGATGGAAGCGCACATCTATGGGAATGGATTTCTCTTCGCAAAGCACTTCGCCGGTTTCGGATTCCACAAAACGCAGATCGGCCTCTATCCAGAGCTTGTACTCCTCCACAATACCGTTGGCGTCAAAACTCAGAGGAACGAGCTCGTATCTGGTTATATCCCCTATGAGAAGGGCGTCGGTATTTTCAGAAGAGGGTATGAGGCGGCCGTCCTCCATGAGAGCGTCGTTCAGTTTCTGGAAGAGCTTGTCCTCAAGGCCGTAAAGGACGGTCTTGTTGGAAAAAGCGTTTATTTTCACGGTCCGGATATTGTCGGATAAAACAACATTGGGATTGGAGAAAGAACAGCCCGATGCCAGCGCCAGCGCGGCGCACAAAAAACCCTGCGTTATTTTTATCATTTTCCACCTCCTATCACTAAATTCAAGATCTTTCCTTCAACATATATGTGTTTTTTGATCTCGCTGCCTTCTGTGAATTTAAGTATCTTTTCGTTTTCGCAAGCCGCCCGGACGATCTCGCTCTCCAGGGCACCCGCGGAAAATGTCAATTTTGCGCGCAGCTTTCCATTGATCTGTATGATTATCTCTTTATCACGGCCCTCCATGGCTTTTAGCGAGCAGGTAGGAAAAGTGTCCAGTTTAATTTTCAATATCTCCGCCAGCTCCGCCGCTATAAAAGGAGCGAAGGGATAGACGAGTTTGACCGCCGTCTTAACGGTATCGGCAAAACCCTCAAAATTTCCGTGCTCGGCAAACAGCTTCTGCGTGAAATTGATCAGCTCCTGTATGGATGAGACAGCGGTGTTGAACTGGAATCTGTTGAAATCCTTCTCCACCGCCGCGACGGTTTTGGCAGTTATAAATTCCAGCTCCTTTTTTTCAGGCAGCGACTTCCCCGCCCCGCCGCATGAGGCCGCCTCCATGCCGAGCCGCCAGAGTTTTTTGAGAAACCGGCTGCACCCGCGCACGCCCTCGTCCGACCATTCAAGATCCCTCTCGGGGGGGGAGGCGAAAAGTATGAACATCCTGCCGGCGTCGGCGCCGTGCTCGTTGAGCATTGCGTCCACGCTCACGGTGTTGCCTTTGGATTTTGACATCTTGGAGCCGTCCTTGAGGACCATGCCCTGGCAAAGAAGGCGCTTAAAGGGCTCCGAGAAATCAAAAAGGCCGAGGTCGCGCAGGGCTTTTGTGAAAAAACGCGCGTATATGAGATGCATTGTGGCATGCTCTATGCCGCCTATGTACTGGTCAACAGGCATATATTTACTGACTATGCCGCCGTCAAAGGGTTTTTGGCTGTTTTGGCTGTCAAGATATCTGAGAAAATACCACGAGGAATCCACAAAGGTGTCGAGCGTGTCGGTTTCCCTGCGCGCGGCAGCGCCGCATGCCGGGCATTTCACTTTCGCGAAAGAAGCGGATTTTTCGAGAGGATTGCCCTTGCCCGTGAATTCCGCGTCATCCGGTAAAAGGACAGGGAGCTCTGATTCGGGAACCGGCACAGCTCCGCATTTTTCGCAGTATATAACAGGGATCGGACATCCCCAGTAGCGCTGCCTTGACACCAGCCAGTCTCTCAGATGCCACTTAACAACACGCTTCCCCTTGCCTTCACCTTCAAGATAGACGGAAATTTTTTCTTTCGCCGTTTCCGAATCCAGTCCCGTGAAACTTGCCGAATTCTGAAGCGTTCCGCTTTCCGTAAAGGCTTCTTTCATGCTCTCGCCTTCAAGAACAGTATCCGGTGGAGAGATCACCGCGCACACGGGAATGCCGTATTTTTTCGCGAAAGCGAAATCCCTCTTGTCATGAGCCGGAACGCACATAATGGCCCCGGTGCCGTATTCCGTAAGAACGAAATTGGCGGCAAAGACCGGTATCTTTTCTCCCGTTACGGGATTGACGGCTTTCACAGGGAGCAGAACGCCGAATTTTTCTTTCTCCTCGTCGCTCTGAAGCGCACTTTGTTTTCTCAGCGCTTCTATTCCCGCTTTTGCTCCGAGCGATATATCATCAATAAGAGGATGATCCGGCGAGAGCGCCATGAAGGTCGCCCCCCAGAGTGTGTCTGGCCGGGTTGTGAATACCGTCAGCTTAGCGCCGTTTTCCAGGGGGAAATCTATTTCAACGCCGTGGCTTTTGCCGAGCCAGTTCTTCTGCTGGGCCTTCACCTTTTCCGGCCATTCCAGACCGTCTATATCCGCCAGCAACTCCTCGGCGTAATCCGTTATCCTGAAGAACCACTGTTTGAGTTTTTTTGATTCCACGACGCTCGCGCATCTCCAACATTTGCCGGAGACCACCTGCTCGTTGGCCAAAACCGTGCCGCAGTCGGGGCACCAGTTTATGGCGGACTCTTTCCTGTAAGCCAATCCCTTTTCCAAAAACTTCAGAAAAAACCACTGGTTCCATTTTATGTATTCGTCAGAACAGGTTTTGACAAGACGCTCCCACTGGTAAGAAAGCCCCATGCGCTTCTGCTGTTCTATCATGCTGTCTATATTGGCAAGAGTCCATTTGCGGGGATGCACGCCGCTTTTGATGGCAGCGTTCTCGGCAGGCAGACCGAAAGAATCATATCCCATCGGATATATGACATCGTAGCCCTTCATCTCAAGAAATCTTTTGTATGTATCGCCTATGGAATAATTCCTCATGTGGCCCATGTGCAGGGCGCCCGATGGATAGGGGAACATCTCAAGAAGATAGAATTTTTCGCCCCTGTCTTTGTTCGGGCTCTGCCCCGAGGCAAAAACGCCTGTCCATTTTTTTTCTATTTTTTTGAAATCGTATTCTTCAACTTCACTCATAAAACAATCATCTCCTTAAATCTGTCCGCACCCAAAATGAGCGCCGCTGTAATATATCAAATTGAGAATAAACGGGACAACACCAGGCTCGCCGGACAATCTGCCGCCGGGTCGATACGGTCATTTTATCCATCGTGTGGGCAGACTGCCGGGGTATTCCCTTAAAACCCGCATGTTGATCTCATTCGTCATAATAAATTTTCCTTGATTCTTGTAGCACTCCCCTATCCTGTATAAAGCAAAAGAAGCTCTCCCGCTTGCCGGATAGTTTTTAAGCACTTTCTGATATTCAATAATCGCATTTTCATAATCTTCCAAATCAAACTGCAACATGAACCCCTTATAATACTGCGCCGAAGCGGCAAGATAGGAATCGGGATATTCAGAAACAATCTTACGGCAGACAGCGATGGATTCGTTAAACTTCTTTGCTCTCCAGTACCGATAGTTCAGTGTGAATAGTTTTAGCGCCTCACCGCCGCAATCGTTTCCGTTCTGAATCGCGTCCACTCTTAAACCCGCGTCATAGGCCGCCGGAGTTAAGGGAAATTTTTTTACGACTTTGCTATATCCGCGCAGCGCCCTTTTGTACTTGTGAGCGAATTCATACGTTTCGGCCGCTCCGAGGAGCGCCGAGGATT
>VMTH01000077.1 GCA_013791745.1 Candidatus Omnitrophota bacterium | reverse complement strand
TCGAAATAAGTCCACCTGAAGCCCAATTGCCACTGGTTACTGAGCGATAGCGTAGTTTATAGCCACTCGCAGAATTACCTATATCAATAGCATTTGCCGTAGGATTATAAAGCTCCACAAATTCATCTTTGGCGCCGTTAGTGCCCGTTGTGGCCATTTCGCTGATGACGATGTGGACTGCCCAGTCGGCATGCAGAAACGGAACATGAAAAAAGAAAAATAAAAAACAAACAATAACCGTAAAAAGCAAGCCCCGTAGCGCAGGGATGGAGGGCGTGTTCGGCTTGTTCATAACTTCTCTTTCAATAATTTCTGCAGGCGTTTCCAAACGCCCATATCTTCAATTTCATCGCAAATCTGCTGCGCTGATTTAATCAGATACTGTTCATCAATTTTATCACGGTGCCTAAAATAAATGTTTTTGGCGTCCATTATATCAAGCTCACGCCCGGCGATCAATTTAAATAAAATTAAATCCTCCGGCGATGGGAATTTCACTTTTTTACCGAACAATTTCACATCAAAAGCTCTTTTAAGCGCCGCCTTTCCTATCTTAATTGTGTTGATGATAAAATCAGCGTGATACGCCCCCAGGGAAACTCTAAAAACCCCTCTGGCAATAATTGTGTTCTCCGCCTCTTTCCTGTCAAAATTAAAACCCTGCCCCCTCAGCGTTTTCAAAAGTTTTTTCGCCTTTGAACGCGGTATAAAAATTAAAAAATCAGCGTCTTCCGTAAAACGCGGTTTTCCCAAGACACCCGCAGCGAGTCCCCCTATCACTAAATACGGGATTTTATTTTTTTTCAAAATAGAACAAATTTCCCCGAACAGGTAATCCAGTCCTTCTTTCTTTTTTATTTTTTGTTCCATTTTTTATTAGCCTCAAGAATATCCCTGCCCAATCTGCACGTGATTAAATTCTCCACGATGGCCGCGCTTTTTTCAAAACTCAAACTCCGTAAATATTTTTTTTCCTTTTCTCTCTCTTTTTTTGTGAATAAAATGGAATTCTTTCTTCCGGATAAAATGCTCATTGCTTTTTTGATTTTTTTCATAGCGCCCCGTACAGCCAGTATCCCATCACACCTATCGCCAGATAAAAACCGAAAGGAAGAGCCGGGCTCGTCGTCCGCGGCATGGGAGAGACGCTGAAGCCCGACACAAAAGATGTGTAAAAAGGGATAAGGACATTCTTAATGCTTTTAAAAAAAACGCCTCTGGCCAGCATCCATATCACCGTCACTATCCCCGCCACGAAAATTCCGCAAAGAGCCGATTTGAAAACAAAGATCGGCCCTTTTATAGCGCCGACCGCCATCAGGAATTTCACATCCCCAGCGCCCATCCCGCCGGCCGCCCAGAAAAAATAAAGGATTATAAAGCCCGCGAACGCTCCCAGGAGAGAAAAGCCCAGACCTTTCCAGCCGCCGGAAAACGCCGCAAGGGTTACGCCCGCTATAAAAGCGGGAAGCGTGGCCCAGTTGTATATTTTCTTCCTCCACGCGTCGGTGGCGGCCGCTGCAAGCGTAAAAACAATAAGCGCATAATCCTCCGCCCGCAAGTTTGAGGCGATATCCGAAAGAATAAGGTTATTCATTTGTTTTCAGCATCTTCTCGGCTCTGGTGAGCGCCCTTTGGGCTCTGGTGTGCCCGGGATTATATTTCAGCGTATTTTTCCAGCTCGCCGCGGCAAGTTTCAGATAGCCCTGGCTGTACTGCTGGAGCCCTTCGTTATAATATTTCTCGGCTTTGGCCTTATCTATTTTCGGCTCCTGCGTCTTAGGCGCCGCCGACGGGGCGGCTTTGGGAGGGGATTTCGGCGCGGGAGGGGGGTCTTTCTTCACGGCCTTTTTCTTGTCCTTTTCTTCCTCTTTGAGTTTCTCGGCATTTTCCCTGTCCAGCTTCGCCTTGCCGCCGTATAACAGCTTTTCTTTTTCCATGCCTTTTTTCAGTTCCCCTGAGATATATTCGTAGTAATCCCGCACCTCCCTGTTCTCCTTCACCATGAGCACTTTTTCCCATTCCTTGACGGCGTTTTTATAATCGCCCTGCGTATAAAAAAGAAAACCGGAGCCGTATGACTTCTGTTCAAAATCATATTCGCACCATTCGGCGAGATTTTTCTTAAAGGATTTCGTGATCCTGTCCATTTCTTTCAAGGCCCCGTCGTTGAAGGGGTCGAGCCAGTAGGCTTCGGAGAGTTTGTCATAAGCCGTCAGATAAAGGCCATTTTTAATATCCGCCCTGGCCGCTTTATAAAGCTTATTTGATTTCCGGGACTCGCCCGACGAATGCGCGTCCTGCACGATAAAGGCGGCGGCCAGGAGCGCCGTCAGTAATATTTTCTTCATTCTTCCCTCTCCTTCATTTCAGTTTTTTCTCAGCGTTGATGATAGCTTTTTTTATTTTTTTGTTCTTGGGGTCGTACTTTATCGCCATCTCCCAGTAATGGAGGGCGTTTTTGATCCTCCCGAGCGAATATTCCACAAGGCCGTCATTATAAAGAGCTTCCGCCTTTTCGGGGTCAACCTCAAATTTGAGCTCCGGTTTCTTTTTCTCAACCGGAGGCGGCTCCTTTTTCACGGGCCGCGGCGCGGGCGCGGGCCTGCTCTTCTCTTCCAGCTCCTGTATGGCGCTCCGGCAAAGCGCCAGATAACGCGCGGCGTCCGCGTTGTCCGGCGCGAGCTCGAGCAGAAGAGTGAATTTTTCCGCGGCGGAAACATATTCCTCTATGGAATACAGATAAATACCGTCATTCATATACTGGTCTATTTTTTGAAATTTCTCGCGCGCTTCCGCCTCACGGCGTTTTTTCAGAATAGCGGCATTTATTTTATCCACGGTATCGCGGGCCTCGTTGTTGGCGACCACAAGATTGAGATTCTGCTTCAAATAATTGAGCGCCGAGGGAAGATCGTTGTCTATGTAGGCGATAAGGCCGCGGGAATATGACACATCCTCAAATCTTGTTATTTTCCCCGAATCAATACCGCTCTTGCTGTCGTTATACATACCTCGTATGAGCAAAGCGGCTTCCTCATGCTGGTTATCAAGCTCAAGCGTATCCCGTGCCGCGTCAACGGCATAAAACAATTGCCCTTTTCTCGCCCGACGGCGGGCTTTTTTGAAAGCGCGGGTCACGTCCTTATTGGCGCCGGCCTTGAATTTCTGAAGATCCCCCGAAAAAGTGCGGCTCAGGTCAATGCGGTGGGAAGAGCCCAGATTTTCATCCCAGGCGCTGTGCAGAGCATAAGCGTAATTGAATTTCCATCCTTTGAACTCATATCCGAAACCCGAACTCAGTTCCGTTTCATTTATGCCGGCCCGGAAAAAGAAGGGAGCGTACCTGCTGTATTCGGTCCCCGCCGACAGTTTGATGTTTTCACCGCTGCTTAAGGCAGCGTCTGCGGAAAGCAGGAAATACCCTCTATTGGCGGAAACGCCCAGCGCCAGAGAAGGCGGATATGTTTCCTTACAGTTTATGAGCGTTATCGACGGTCCCATGAGATTCCGGTAAACCGCGCCGACGCTGATGGAGCGGCTGAAAAAAGTGTATCTGGCCCCGGCGTCAAAACCGAAGCCCTTATCCGCGTAACCCGCCACATTGTGATGCACTATTTTCAGAGTGGCCCCCAGTTCAAGGGGACTCGCGTAAGCGGAATTGCCGTAGGAAACAAAATAAGCCGAAGTTTCGTTTTCTATTTTACCTGTTGAAAGATTCTGCGAGTTCCAGCCCTCGACATCCCCCACCCCCATGCGCAGCATACCCACGCCAAAATTACCCCACCATTGCGTCGGGATTATCTCTCCCGCGAAAAATTCATAAGTGTCGGCAAAAAGCATATTATAGGACAGCATTCCCTCAAAAGCGGAAAGCCCGGCGAGAGACGCCGGATTCCAGTACATCGTCTCGGCCCCGGAGACATAAGAAACGCCTGTCCTGCCCATGGCCAGATGGCGCGCGCCTATCCCGCCGCGAAGATAAGCGTCAATGCTTCCGGCATCCTCGGAAGAGGGAATAAAAAAAGCGTTTACGCCGGAGACAAACAAAACAAGCGGTAAAAATATACTCCGGAACCGCGGGTTCAGATTCAGCGCCTTTTTCAAATTTTCAGGTTTTTTAACTGCACCACCGTGCCGAGCGCTTTGCCCGTGCTTATTTCCTTCACCACCTCAGCGACGGCCGTGCAGTTCAGTGACAGTATCTCCCTCATCGCGGCGACATTGGGGTTTTGAGAACAATGGTTCAGGAACTCTATGAGCTCGGCGTTTTTGATGAGCTCGAGCATGTGTTTCCCCATACATCCCAGCACGGAAAAACCCGCTGTTTTCCCTGACGCCTCATTAGCGAATATTATTTTATTATCGCTGTCCATGATTATTATGCCCTCGTCGATGAATGCCGCGAGATTCTGAATAAAGAAATCGTAATTTTTGCGGAGTTCTTTTTTCTGGGTTTCAATATCCGAAAGATCCCGCTTGAATTTCTCAAACATCCTCTCCAGAACCCTGGCCAGATACCCTATCTCCCCGGAGCCCGATACATTTATGGTCTCCGGCAGTTCGCCGCGGGACACTTCACGGGCGGCATTCTTCAGATGATTTATATCCACGCCTATGCCCGAATTGATTATAAACGAGCCGACGATCACTATTATAAGCCCCCCCACGGCCACAACGCTGAGATTTTCCTTTATGTCTTCTATACCCGCGTCTATGCTCGACCGGGAGAAACCCGCGCGCAGCGTCGCCGCCTTTTTGTGATCGACCAGTATGGGCGCGGAAAAATCCATTAAGCTCTCACCCTCGGAAAAAACCTCCTGCGTCACCGGATCCTCGGAAGTCACCGCCCGGAGCGATTCCGCGTCCTGATATGTTTTGCCTATCTTCCTCATGTCAGAATGAAAAACAACCCTGCTGCGGTCATCCAGAACCATGATATAACGCACCATCGGGGAACGTTTCATGCGCTCTATGTAATCCACTATGACAAGATCGTCGTTCATCTGCTTCGCGTCGGACATAAAAGAAGCGTAGGTGGACACCATCAGCGCGTTTTTCTGAATGACGTTTTCTATGAGCGCGCTTTTCTGGTATTTAAAAATAAAGAAACATATCGCCGCCAGTAAAAAAGTGGAAAAAATCATGGATTTTAAAACAAGCTGTGTCACAATACCTATCCTGGGCGGCCGTATCCTGCGTTCTTCCGTTTTTTTATCGTTCATAAATCAACCCCTTTTTCCCATCAGAAAACACCCCCGAAAACGCCGCCCATGAATTTCAAAGCCAGCGGCCCGAAAAGCATTATAACAATGGAAGGAAATATGAAAAACATCAGAGGGAACAGCATCTTGACCGGCGCCTGATGAGCGAGCTTCTCGGCGAGCTGAAAACGCTCTATGCGCATCTGTTCCGACTGCACCCTCAAAACCGGGCCGAGACTGGCCCCGAGATTATCCGCCTGTATTATCGCCGATATGACAGAAGTCAGCGCGTCCAGAGACACCCTTTTGGACATCTCGGTCATTGATTCTTTCCTTGACTGCCCCAGACGAAGCCCCTGCTGCATAAGGCGCAGCTCGTCGGTCAGAGGCGATTTCTCGGATTTTGATATCACCTTGTTCACCGCGGCGTTGAAATCTATGCCCGCCTCCATGGAAAGTGTCAGAAGATCGAGGATGTTGGGCAGTTCCCTGAGTATGGAATGATGCCTTTTCGTTATCATGTTTTTAAGCGACGCGTTCGGCAGAAAATATCCCATAATACCGAAAATGCCGAAGGCGACAATATTTATTTTTTTAAGAAAAAGCACCTCAAGAAGTATCATGCCGATGATGCTGACGAGCACCAGCGTTATAAAACCGTCGGGGGTCAGCTCCGCGGGATTGCCCGCCTGATTGAGCTTCTGCCGCACATCGTCCCTGTATTTCACAAGCCACGAATATTTGAGAGCGCTTATGCGGGAGGTTAAGCCCCCTATGATGACCTTACTCAGCTGCAGCTTCGGTTTTGAGGAATCCTTTTGCTGCGAAAGGTCAAGACGGCTCATCAGATCGTCTTCCTTTTTTCCGCCGGCGGCGGCAAGGATGACGAAGAAAACCGTAAAAAACACGGACGCAAGAATCGCTATATTCACAGATTTTTCCCCTTCTTCATATGTCTATATTCACGATCTTCTGGATTATCACAAAACCCGCGGCTATCAGAGCGAGTATCACGACCAGCATAAGGTTTCCCAGCGCGGTGTTTATCATCGGGGCCATCATGTCCGGCGACATCCATGAAATAGCCGCGAAAAGAGCGAACGGCATTAAGGCCGTGATAACGCCCGAAAGTTTTCCCTGCGTTGTAAGGGAGTCTATCTTGCCCTGTATCTCCTTTCTTTTTCTCATGGTATCGCTCAGACGGGAAAGCGTCTCCGAAAGATTTCCGCCCACCTCCTGGGCGATGTTTATCGCTATGACGGCGATGCGCAGATTGACGATGCCCGGCCATCTGTGCACGAAGTTAAAAAGAGACTGTTCCATGGAAACGCCTATTTTCACCTCACGCCCGACAATGCCGAACTCATCCGAAAGCGGAGGGTTACCCTGCCTGGACATCACCTCAATAGTCTGGGGAAAACTCATGCCGGCCTTGAGCGAATTGGCTATGAGCACCAGCCCGTCGGCGAGCTGGTCGTCGATCCGTTTCGCTTTTTTTTCTTTGTTCAGATCCGAGAGAAATTTCGGCGCGAAAAAACCCGCAACCCCCAGCGCCAGCGATATGAGCATTTTGCCCGAGAGCGCGAGAAAGATGACAAAAAAAGCTCCGGCGAAGGAAAACTTGATGACTTTCGCTTTTTTTGAACCGGGATCTTTTTCAAAGGCCGAGAACAGATCGTCCAAATCAAGTATCTTTTTTTTAACCCCTCCGTTTTCTTTTTCTTTCTCTTTTTTCCTTTCGATCTCATCAGCAACCGCCGTGACGATAAAATATATGCCGGCGAAAAGCGCCAGTGAGATCAAAGTTTTCAGGAGGATTATAAACATTTATTCGCCGCCGGTTTCCTCAAATGTGTGATAAACAAGCAGGAAAGGCCTCACATAGACATTCTCGCCGGGGCGGGCGCTGGCATAATTTGAAATTTTTTCATTTCTGGATGAAGTTTCCCCCGGCAACGCCCCCGACGGCGCCCAGGCCTGAAGAGTGTAGGTGTCGGCGCTCGGAAAACCGAGTTTTCGCGGCACCTTTATCTCAAGCCGGTATTGGCCTTGTTTACCACTGACATTAGAGGCGTAGGCGACTTCGGGGTGGCTTATTTCCTTGACGCAGGCGCCCTCCCATCCGCCATAATCAACGAGCACTTCCACGACTTCCGTATTCGTGTCTCCCGCTATCTGATACTGATAAGTTATTTCGCCTCTGTGTATTTCTCCGTTAAAAACGATCTTCTGATCGCCGCATCCGGAAACGGCAAAAACCGCCCCGGTCAAAATCAGGAAAAAAAAGTGTTTACGCATTTTCAGCCCCCCCTTCTTTAAATATGCCCAGGTCAAGGGCAATCCCCTTTGATTTTATCTCATTTATGAATGTGGGCATCACTCCCGTCGGGGAGAAGCGGCCTTCCACCCTGCCCTTCTCGCCTATGCCCGTCTGGGTGAATTTAAAGAGAGTGCTCATCACTATGCTGTTCTGCTCTTTGCCCGTCACCTCGCAGATGTGAGTGACTTTCCTTGAGCCGTCGGAGAATCTGCTCAGCTGCACGACGATGTTCACCGCGGCTACGATCTGCTCACGAATGGCCGTCACGGGGAGATCCATCCCCGACATAAGCACAAGCGTTTCCAGCCTTGAAAGACAATCCCTCGGGTTGTTAGAGTGTATGGTGGTCAGTGAACCGTCGTGGCCGGTGTTCATCGCCTGGAGCATATCCAGCGCCTCGCCGCCGCGGCACTCCCCTATCACTATCCTGTCAGGCCGCATTCTGAGCGAATTGATAACCAGATTCCTGATCTCGACAGCGCCTTTCCCCTCTATGTTAGGCGGGCGGGACTCCAGAGAAACGACATGATCCTGCGGCAGACGCAATTCCGCCGCGTCCTCTATCGTGACGATCCTTTCCGTTTTGGGTATGAAACCGGAAACAATATTGAGTATGGTGGTTTTTCCGGTGCCGGTCCCGCCGGATATTATTATGTTTTTTCGGAGCAGCACGCACACCCGCAAAAACTCCACGATCTCCGCGGTGATGGCCCCCATGTGAATGAGATTTGAAAAAGTAAAACTCTCCTTTTCAAACTTCCTTATCGTGATCGTCGGGCCCACCAGAGAAAGCGGCGGGATGATAACATTTACGCGGCTGCCGTCGGCCAGGCGCGCGTCCACCATGGGAGAGGCCTCGTCAATACGCCGGCCCAGAGGCACAACAATGCGCTGAATAATATTCATGAGCTCGTCATGCGACGAAAAACGCTTGTTCGTGAGAGATATCTTGCCCTTTCTTTCCACATATATCCTATCCATGCCGTTGACCATCACCTCGGTGATGGAAGGGTCTTTCAGCAGATCCTCAATGGGCCCCAGCCCCAGCGCCCTGTCCATTATCTCCTTGGACAGGCGTATCCTGTCCACTCTTTCGGAAAGGCCCTTACCCTCGCTGGCGAGTATGGCTTCTATTTCTTTCTCAATGTCGCTTCTGGCTTTTTCCTCCTGGTGTTTCGTTTTGA
Source organism: Candidatus Omnitrophota bacterium (assembly GCA_013791745.1). NCBI lineage: Bacteria > Pseudomonadati > Candidatus Omnitrophota > Candidatus Omnitrophota bacterium. Next base: position 15,568 of record VMTH01000077.1, on the reverse strand, counting down.
TCGCGGCGACATCTATCTGCTTTTCCTTGATCCTTTCCACCAGTTTACGGTATATGTTTTCCTTAAGTTTCTCATAGACATTTTCAGCGCCGGGTATGACGGCGGGACGCGCGTCCTCCGCTTCCGCTTCCGCGCGGGAATAATCCCGGCGGGCGTTTGAGAGCATCTGGCGGAGTCCCGCGAAGATGCCCCTCCCTTTCTCCTCCTCATCCTCCGCGAAGCTGAGGTTCTGGGCGAGCTGTACGATTTTTCTACTGAAAAGGGATTTGGGCGAATTCACGACGGCCGGCACGCCCTTATTGATGGATTCAAAAAGCGTTTCGGATTCAAAAGGCAGATCCCAGAAAATATCCTGTTTCAGATAATCCCTGATCTGCGCCTCGGACAGGGCACTCTTGAGTCCGCTCTTGTTGAGCAAGGGTTTGACCATCTGGGGGGGAAAATGATTTTCTATGAAACCGCTGATGATCTTTTTCGCGTGAAAAAGAGAAAGGAGCTCCGGCGTGAAAAGAAGAAAAACGAGGTCGCTCGAATCATACGCGGCTATCTGCACATCAGTAAAACCCCGGCCGAGATTCACAACAACGAAATCATAGGAATTGTGAAAGGAATCCAGTATCTTGGATATGTGGGATGGCCGGATCTGGATCGTTTCTTTTTTCTCGGCCGCGCAGCTCAAAAAATCCAGACCGCTCGAGTGCTTTGAGACAAAGCCCTGCATCATATCGGCGTTCAGCTGACTTAAAACAGGCAGGATCTGGATGAGCGTTTTATCCGTGTGCATCTGAAGGAGCAGCGCCAGTTCGCCGAGAAGTCCGGCGTTAAAATCAAGAAGAACCGTTTTCTTTCCGAGGTTGTGGAGGGCGAGCGCGATATTGCACGCGAATGTCGTCTGGCCAACGCCCCCTTTGGCGCCGACAATGGTTATAACCCGCCCTTGGCCCATCAGTTTCTCAGCAGATCGTCCGTGTCTATCACAGAAAGACCCGGCGTGGCCTTCTCGCCTATCGGGCGCAGTGACAACTGTATTTCGCCGATCTTGGCCAGATGCGTTATTTTCTGCGCCTGGTCGGGTGTGAGAGCGAGCGTCACCGTCGGGATCTTTTCCTGCTGATCTTCCTGCGGCATCTCGCCCATACCCTGGCCCTCTTTCTTCTCGGGCGCTATAACAGTGCCCATGATGTTCTGATTATAGGCGAGGACGAGGACATTCTGAAACGCGGTAAAAGACCTGACTATTGGACGGTGTTTCACCGTGAATTCGGATGTGCCTATAACATCAACCCTGTCCCCGGGTTTGATGAGCCGCGCCACGCCCGTTATATCGTTGACCGCCACCGAAACAGCCCTGTATCCTTCAGGTATAACGATGGACATGCCCGTTTCCTTGCCCGGCTGCACAAGTTTGGTCGAGGTCACCTGCTCACCCTCAAGTATCGGAACGAGCGTCGCGTTGACATACATCCCCTGTTCGTTCATGAGCTGTTTGACCGAAGTGACAGCGCCGGGCTGAACGAAGTTGCGCGGTATTCTTTTTATATCCACCATGTCTTCTGTGATGAGCGTGCCCTCGGAAATATAGCCCTTGGCGACAAGAACATTTACCGGCTCGGAGCCGACCTTGTATTTTTTCTCCACACTGCTCAGAAAAGTCTGAACCAGCAGAACAGCCATAAGCCCGAAAACAGCGGCTATCAGAATAACTTTCCTATTTTGCATATTGCCCCCTCCCCTTCGTCTTTCAGAACGCGTTCTTGATTGTATAATATGAGCGGACTTATATCAATATGCAAGAGGTGCCTTTTAATACTTAGTTAAAGCGTTCGGCATTGCAAAGAAACTTCAATTAAATTATCATTGCGGATATGCGTGGGAAATTTAATATCAGAACTGTTTTGATCGTGTTTCTTCTGAGCATCGTTTTTATCCTCAATCTCACGAAAATATCCGACCCCGATTTCTTCTGGCATCTGAAAACGGGAGAAATAATCGCCGCTTCCGGAGCGCCGGCTCAGGACACTTATTCATGGACACACGGGGGCGGAAAGTGGCTGGATCACGAATGGCTGTCGCAGCTCATATTTCACGCTGTTTTCAAAACCGCTGGTTTCGCCGGCATCATACTGCTTAAAGCGGCCTTTATAACAGGCGCTTTTTTTATGGTTTTTCTCACCTGCCTGAAACTGAGTTCATCCTTTGAGATCTCTGTTTTTGTCAGCGCCCTGGGCGCGGCGGCATCATCCCTGACTTATTCGGCGAGGCCATGGATATTTTCTTTTTTTCTGCTGGCCGCGCTGATCCTGATCTTGTACGGGGGGAAATCCCGCCACATCCGCGCCGTACCTTTTCTTTTTGTCTTATGGATCAACCTGCACGGGATGTTCATCATCGGCGCCGTCGTGCTGGCCGTTTTCGCCTCGGAAGAGACAATACGCCTGCGGAAAGTATCCTCTCTCGGCTATGTAGCTCTCATAGCCGCGGCGGCGCTCCTGCTCAATCCCTACGGCATAAGGGCAGCGCTCCATCCCTTCAAATATCTTTACGGCTCCACGCACACGCACATGAGCTACATAATGGAATGGATGAGCCCCGACTTTCACTCCATCCACGGAAAAGCTCTTATCATTTTTGCCGCGGCAACGCTGCTCTCTTTTATTTTCTCGCCGGAAAAACCGGCGGCGCGGGATATGTTTCTTTATTTTTCATTTCTGGCGGGCGCGCTTTACTCCGCGAGGAACATACCCCTTTTCATAATCGTGACATCCCCCGCCGCCTCCAGGCACATGGCGCTTTGGCTGGAGGCGTTTTTGAAGCGGGTTTCCGATAAAACTTCGCAGGGTGTTATAAAATCAAAACCATTAGGCGCCTTGAATTATTTCCTCGTCGCCCTGGCGGCTGTACTGATTGTCATGACATTTAATAAAAATTTTCGCGGCGGATATCTTCAGGATAACGAACTGCCGGGAAAAGCCGCCGAAGAGATCGTCACGCTCAAACCGTCGCGCCTTCTGCATCCCTATCACTGGGGCGGCTATCTTATATACAGCGGCATAAAAGTTTTCATAGACGGCAGAGCCGATTTCTACCCCGGCGGATTCCTTGAGGATTTTTTTCAGTCAACCGAACTTATGAAAGATCCACGCGAATTTCTTGAAAAAAACAATTTTGATTTTATTCTCTGGGAAAAAAATGCCCCTTTATCCTTTTACCTCGGCAATTCAGAGGACTGGAAATTACTGCGGTCTGACGAAATTTCTGTGATCTATAAAAGAAAAAAACGGCAGGGGATTTAAATATCGGGCAGATATGGCGTTCCTGACAAACGCCTGAAATCAGCGCAGTAGGCCTCTTCCCTGAGCGTGATCTCTTCGGTGGAAAACGGCTGAAAAAAACTTTTACTGAATTTCGGCACCCTTATTCTATAACCCACGGTGACATGGGATATGGGGTTTCCGAAATAGCTCGTTTTCGCCAGAGATATTGTTATCCTGCTTCTTTCCAGTTTGGGTGTACCCCTGTCGAGGAAGTGTAATACCTCGCCTCTTACATAAGTGTCAGCCACCAGATTGGTGGATCTGAGAATCGCGCCGTGTTTCGCCGCCATAAGAAGCCGTTGCTGGATTATCAAAGTCTGGCCGAAGCGGACGATGGCTGTTATGAAAAGAGGCAGGACAATGAGGCATATCACCATCTCCGCCATCGCCTGGCCAGCACGAGGTGATTTCAAATTCTTTTTCATCAGTGCAGATAGCTCACCCCGTAGGGTATGAGATATGCGTTGAACTGGGCGGGATTCAAGGCGGATATCGGCTGTGGAATAAATATTTTTTCCATCAGTGAGGCGTTCCGTGAACGCGGAAATCCGCCGTAATGAAGCCCGTAATTTTTTCTACAGTCGTAAAAGACTTTTGCCTGAGCCGAAGCCCATGTCGGTTTTGCCGCTGACAAATTGCCGAAGAGAGAACCCGCAAACGGCTGGTAGGCGTCCTTATACACGCGCCATTTTATTTTGTGCGTCGGCTGGGCTTTCTGCTCATCTGTCGCCCACGACCGTCTGTAATAAGCGGGGTTATAGGTCTTTGTTCCCTGAGGTATGGGTATCTCTATCGTCCCCCATGGAGTGGGAATTTTGATGCATTTCCAGAACAGAACTTTTATTTTCCGCCCTTTGAGTTTGAGAGAAAAAGAACCCGTCGGTATTCCCGCCTTGGCGCCGTTCAGTTTCGCCACATGATATCCCATCGCCGCCGCCTGTCCGGCGCCCGCTCTCACCCAGGCTGTTTCAATCGAGCGGAGCGACTCATACGCGCTTTTCATATTCTTCATCATCATAGGCGAGAGCGTACCAAATAGCATCGGCAAAAAACCTCCGACGCAGGGCACCTGCTCTATGCCTATGACGTTATTTGTGTTTGCAACCACATTCAGCGAACGGGCCAGAATTCTCGTGGAGCTCAGAGCCGCGCAGTCGGCGGCGTTCTGCATCTGTATCCTGCGGTAAAACACAACGCCGGTGTTTATGACCATGAATGTGAAGAGGCACATCACCAGCATCGTCAGCGCCGTAAGAACTATGGCCTGTCCGCTTTCTTTTTTCATTCAACGCCCTCCGGAAGCTCATGCACCATGGCCCGCGCCGAGGCGGACAGAGGTATTACGGCCGTTGTCATGAACATGGGTTTGAAAAAATATCTCACAGTGCATTCCACTATTTTGATTCTCCTCTGGCTGGAGGAAGCTATCGTGCCGGGAATTCCCACCGGACGGCGGGAATTGACGGTGCTGTTGTTCGTTGTGACGCCCCCGAAATAACCGTAACTGGTCAGGCCGATGGTTTTCTGCACGACATAGGCGGCGGCGAGATTCGCGGACCTTCCGACGGAAGCCGCGCGCGCGGCGGAATTAGCGGCGTCGTTAAGGACAAACATCGTTTCGGCTATCATGGCCAGCTGCATTATTCCGAACAGCAGCGTCACAAGTATGGGGAATACCATAATAACCTCGACGAGGGACTGGCCTTTTTTTGATTTGTTTTTCACGGCCTCATACCGGTGGAACCCGTGCGGGCCTTGGCCACCCTGTTGTAATGCACGCGCATGGCGTACTGATAAGTTTTGAAGGTGCCGACGGCAAACATGGCGCAGAGAAAAAGAGCCATGACATATTCCGTCATCGCCTGCCCCGAACGGAGCCGGGCGACGGGGGCGGCGGCGAAGGATTTTTCCACGGGCGCTTTACCTCGCGATATTTCCCAATGTCTCGGCGCCCCTGCTGTAACCCTTCTTGATCTTGCCGCCGTACATTCTTATACCCCATATGCACGCAAGAGCAATAAGAAAAATGAGCAGGATATACTCGGTCATGCCCTGACCGCTTTCATCGCCAGCCAATGTCCGCAGAAAACGCGACAGACCGCGGCCTTGCGTACCCCGCCCTTTAAGGGCTTGCATCAGTTAATTGTTATCTCGCGGCGTTTCTCAGTTTTGATGCGCCGGAGTTGAACGCGTTCTTAACGGTGTTGCCGAAGACCTGAACCATCGCGTAGGCCAGAAGGGCGATAAGGAAAACCAAAAGAATGTACTCTGTCATGCCCTGCCCTCTTTCATCTCTCAAAAAATTCATAACAACCTCCTGTGGATCCGCGCATTATTTTTATGAATGCCGGATACCCTTTCAACAATTTACAATCTTTCAGTCACCCCACGCGGATTCAACTTTATTGCCCGCGCCCAAAAACCTGCCGCAAACCGTTTTGCCGTATTGCTGCACGGCAAGATATCCGAGAAGCGCTATCAAAAAAACAATGAGGATGTATTCTGTCATACCCGCCGCGCGGCCGCTTCTCAATTTCCGGACAAAAACCGATTTTTTCATTTTATCGTGCCTCCAAAACCGCCGAGCTTTCTCGCCGACTGTATAAGCGCTATATCCAGACACAAACCGAAGGCCCGCAGCACCTGCGCGGCGGAAAGAACGACGAGAAACATCATTAAAATATACTCAGTCATTGCCTGACCACCGCTGCCGGAAAAAAACAGCCGGAACCGGGACTTACGCGCGGAAAAATTAATATTTCTCACCATTTTCTTATACTGTTCATGGCGTCTAAATACGCCTTATTCAAAACGAAATTAAACATCTTCAAACCAAACACCGCCACGGTCATGCAGAAAATCATCAATATGTATTCACTCTCGCCCTGGCCGTCTTCCGAAACCAGCCAACCGCCGGGCCTGCCCGCCGCGGACAAAAATCCCGCGCTTCCGCTTATTTTAATAGCTTTCACACCTTTGAATTGTATCTTTATGAAGCTGTCTTTGTCAATAGCTTGGGGTCAGGTCTGACCCCCTCGCATAAAGGGGCTTTTTTTATTATAATACTCAGAATTTGTTGAAATCCCGCTGATTTCCTACTAAAATTGTATTATGGAGCATAAATGTAATTCTATGAACAGGCATGTTTTGAAATTTTCGCCGCTCTTCTGCGCAGCCGCGCTGTGCCTGACACTCCCCTTTAATGCCGCCCGGGCCGAGGAACTGCCTTTTAATCATGAGCTCTGGCAGGAAATAAGGCGTCAGAAAGAGGAATATGACTTTGAGGAAAAAAGCTTTGAAAAAATAGCTGAAGAAACGGCTCCGGAAAAAGACAAGGCGGCTGAACCCGCGGGGGCCATCCTCCCCAAAGCGTCATTTGATATAGACCTGCCGGCGGAAAGCGGCGGAGAACTCGCCGTGGCGGGCCGAAAATCCATCTCAATGAAATTCGGAAAAGTGTTTTACAAGGAAAAGGACGCATCCAAAAGAACCGTCAGCGCCGGCGGAACTGACGGCTTTGACATGAGCATGGACCAGCAGCTGCAGATCAAGATAAAAGGAAAAGTCGGGCGGAAAATAAACGTGGATATAAACTACGATGACAACCAGGGCGACCTCAACAGGCGCAACATCCAGATCAAATATACCGGCGACCCCGATGAGATCGTCCAGAAGGTGGAATTCGGAGACATCACCCTGTCACTGCCCGGAACGGAATTCGTCGGCTATTCGGGAAAAGCCGGACTGGACAAAAACCTGTTCGGTTTTATGGGTTCGGCGAAATACAAAAGTTTATCGCTTTATTTTGTCGGATCCCAGACGAAAGGGCTGAACGAGATAAAACGCTTCACAGGGTCAACGGAATTCAGAAAACCCATAATCAATGACGCCTCTTATATGAGCCGGAAATACTACGAGATCTATAATTCAACGGCCTCTCTGCCGCTGACCAGAGGCTCCGTAAAGATCTGGCTGGATGACAGGATAGGAGAAAACAACCTCGTCGGGATAACACAGCCCATGACGGTCATGTGGTCCACGCAGACCTTCACGGGGAATTTTGACCTCCTCAAACCCGGCATAGATTACATTGTGGACCATTCACGCGGTATTGTCACATTCTATAAATCCGTATCAAAAGACGCCGTTATCGCCTGCGACTGGACGGACACCGACGGAAACCAATTTTCCTCATACAATGCGGGGGGATACAAAACGGTGATCAAAGACGACGGCGGCCGGGCCGGACGCTCCTCGCCCGCTGAAGATCATTATGAGATAAAGAACCGCTATTCCCTCGGAGCGACCAACATAATACGCGACTCGCTCGGAGAGAAATTCGTCATAAAAATACTGGACAATTCCAACAGCGAAACCGCCGCGGGCGGCACCCGTTATGTGGATTTTTCATCCGCGTCTTTCACCGTGGATTATGACCTCGGTATAATTGAATTCTCGCGGGAGAGGCCTTTTGAGGACATCGGCGCCGAGCTGGGCTACGACTACAGCGACATCTACGACCCTTCCCGTCACGGCGAGAGGCTTCATTTCGCCGTTTACGCGGAATACCGCGTGAAGCTCAACACCTACCTTCTGCGGCCCAGTATCGTCAAAGATTCCGAAAGGATCTCCATGGACGGGAAAATCCTGGACAAAGACAGGGACTATATGCTGGATTACTACTCAGGATGGATCACCTTCCTCAACACAGAAGATATAAAAGACGATTCGTCTATTGAAGCATCCTATGAATATTATCCCTTTGTCGGCGGACAGGAACAAACCCTCGCGGGGACAAGGATCGAATACAAACCCAGCGCTAATTTTTTCGCCGGCGGCACAATACTGTATAATTTCGCCCCGTCGGCGGGAGATATCCCCAGCATCTACCAGACATCTCCCTCCACGCTCCTGTTTGACGTGAACACCAGGCTGTCGTTGAACCCGAAAAGACATTTTCCTTTCAGGGTGAATATCTCAGGGGAGGCGGCAAGGAGTGAAAACGACCCCAACAAAGCCGGGAAAGCTATCGTTGAAAACATGGAGAACATTAAACAGGAAGATACCGTATCCACCTATGAGGAACAATGGAAACCCGCCGCCATACAGGATCCCTACAAACGCGGAATGCTCGTGTGGAATGAGATCGACGGAATAAACATGCGGGAACTCAATCCCGTTTATTACAACAGCGAAGATGAAACCAGCGCGCTCGCCCTGAATTATTCGCTCATGCCCGCCGGGGGCCAGACAGCGCTCGTGTATGCCATATCAAGCGAGGGGGCGGATTACAGCCTGAAAAAATATATAGAGGGATATATATGGGGCAGCGGGAAAAACGAAACCGTCACAATAGAACTCGGCCGTTTTAACGAGGACGCCGATGCCGACGGCGTCCTTGACAATGAAGACCCAAACAACGATCACTTTTTGAACGACGGCGAGGACACCGGAGTTAAATTCAATCTCCCCGGAAGCGCCAACACATGGTTTGTCTGGGGAAAAGACAACGGCCGGCTTAACACGGAAGACCTCGACGGCGACGGCGAGCTGTCAACGGATGAAAACATCATTTATTCAACCGCCGTGACAGTCTCATGGTCGGGATGGCAGAAATTCAAATACGAACTGCCCATTACCGCGACCAACAAAGACTCGTGGCGGTCGGTGAAACAGCTCTCCGTGACACTCGGCAGGGCGGCGGGAGGCGCCTCCGCGGGTGAGATAAAAATAGCCGGTGTCGGCCTCGTGGGCAACAGATGGCAAAAGCCCGCGCTTATCCGCGGCGGCATAGCAATAGACATAGACGCCGACGGGGATATTTTTGACGTATCCGCGATAAACAACGAAACAGATCCTGAATACGCCGGGAAATCGCTCCTGTACACCCCTTATTACAACGATCTTTACGACAACAGCGATGTTGAGATACGGGAACAGGCCCTGCGGATAAATTACAGCCTTTCGCCCAACGCCACAGCTTATACATACGCGTCCTATTCCCGCATGGACCTATCCATATACAAAAGACTGAACTTTTTCGTTTACGGGGAAAATTCCGGAAACAGCGCTTTTATCAGGATAGGCAACGACATAACCAATTATTACGAGTATTCCTTTACCGATGATTTTACGGGATGGAAGCATTTCAGCCTGTCCCTCCTGGATGCGGACTACGATTCCATACCCGACGGCTTCCAGTCCCGGACAGGCAGCGTTAACATAAACAACATCACCAGGATATTCGCCGGCGTCAGGAGCGGCGGCAGCGCCTCATCGGGTGAATTGTGGATCAATGATTTTTACGTGGACGGCGTCAGGAAAGAAACAGGCAGCGCGAAAAAAGCGCAGGGTTCCGTGGAGCTCCCCGGCTGGTTTACCGTCGGAGCTACACACAAGGAAATAGATTCCAATTTCAAGAGCATGACATTTGAAAGTTCCAGCGACCAGGAGTTCAAAACCGGCGACCTCAGCCTCAACCGCATCAGGTGGATGCCTCTTTCCGGGCATATTGAAAGATCCGTCGTCACCACTCCGCGGGAGAAAGTCAACCTCTCCGACGCGCCCATGGCGCAGTATCTCAGCATATGGGATGAAGGCCGGATCGAGAAAAATCTTTATTCCATAAAAGGCGCCCTGAACATAAAGCGCCTGCCTCAGTTTTCAGGCGACTACAGTCACTCCGTCACATCAAACTCACTGGCCGGGAAAACGGACACCGCTGACACCGTTCACGGGCGTATGACCTACACCCTGCCCAATCTCATCATACTCCCGAAAAACATCACGGCTGACTATACCCGTTCGGTGTCGGCTGTGGAATACAACAGGCAGATCAGCAATGTGGACACGGAAAACGAGACCGAAACCTTTTACGGTGACGCGCAGTTTTATCCGATTAAAGCGTTTAATTTCAACAGTAATTACAAACTGACGAGAAACACTTCCGGGAAAAAGATCGAAGAAGACAGCATGGCGCGCCTTCTCAACAGCCAGAATGTCGCCGCGGGCGTGGGCGGAAACCTCAGGCCCTTCAAATGGCTCAACACCAGCTTCAATTACAGCGCGGCCGTTACCGAAAATTATGCCATGCCCGCGAGCACCGAAGCATGGAAAAGCATCGGTCTCACATTAAAAGACATCAACAGAACAAGTTCCGCCGGATTCGGCATACCTCTCAGCATGGGGAGCCTGATAAATTTCGGCCCCACCAACAGCCTCACTTTCAACTACAATCTGAAGGTGACGGACGCGGACGTCTACAAAAATGTGGACAAGGATTTCAACGCGCTGAACAAACTTTTTCTCCGCGACAGCGGCTTCGTTTACACCGGACTGACCTTTGACCAGAATAATCCCGAGGCCGAACTTTATTCCTACTCCACTTCCCGGTCCGATACGCTGTCCACATCATACAAACCTTTTGCTTTCCTGGATCTTGCCGGCGCCTGGACGCCGATCGGCACCACCGACATACAGCTGAATTACACATCCAATCTCGCGCGGACGGAGCTGACCGGCACACCTTCGGAATCCCTCACCCTCACATTTCCCGACGCGCGCATAAGGATATCCTCACTTGAAAAAATACCGATCTTCGGGAAAAATTTTTCCGCGATGAACACGCTCATAGAAATATACAATTCCGAAACCGAGCAGAAAAATCTTTCTCTCGCCGCGACCGCCAGACAGGGGCTGACGCTCAATTTCAAATGGCAGAAATTCACCGTCGGCACCGGCTTCAAAATAAGCGAGACGGAAAACAAGGACATCCAGCAGAACGCCGTGTCCGCTCAAAGCACGGACAAATCATGGAACGCCAGCGTTAATTTTGACCTGTGGAAAAAATGGCATTCCAACTTCACTTACACCGGCGCCAACAACGTCGGCTATTCCGCCGGAGGAGTTATGTCCAAGGACGATCGTTCGCACACCGTGAACGCGAAACTCCATTCGGACACCATGAAAATGAGAAGGAGCTTTCAGATACCTTTCAGCGCGAAAAAAATGGAGATAGACCAGAATGTCAGATACAATATTGATTTTTCCGGCACGATGAAACGCAGCAGCCTGAATGTCACAAGCACAAATTATCAGCTCTACGCGAGTAATTTTTCCATGGATTTCGACATGTCTTCCAATTTCCGCTGGAGTCTGGGAGGCGGGCTGTCCTATGCCGATTACATAAAACGCCGTGAAAACAATTACATGGCGGTCAACATCAGTACAAAACTTGAAATAATTTTCTGATGTTCCGGCAACTGATAAATTTTATTTTCCCGCCTCGCTGCCCGGGATGCGGAGAATTCCTTCCCCTCAGCGCACGCGAACCCGTTTGCCGCCGATGCCTGGACGAAATAAGCTCCCACGAGCTGCCTCCCGTGGAATACGGCAACTGCGCGCTGATAAGCTCCGCGCTCTACAGGGGCGCGGCAAAAAAGCTGATAAAGGAAATGAAATTCCGCAACGGCCGCTCATGCGCCCGGACAGCCGCGCGCGTGATGACGGACAGCCTCATAAAACACGGCGGGAGCTTCCTGCCTGATGTCATAATTCCCGTCCCCCTGCACAGAACCAGAAAAAACGAAAGGGGCTACAACCAGGCATCACTCATAGCGAAAAGCGTTTCTAAAATTCTGAAGCTGCCCTTTTCCGCTTCAAAGCTGCGGCGTGTTCGCAACACCCCCTCCCAGCGGGGCCTGCACCCCGACGAGAGAATAAAAAATGTAAAAGGCGCTTTTGCCGTGCGGGGCAAACTTCCGGCGAATATTATTCTCATAGATGATGTCGCCACAACAGGCGCCACCGTCAACGAATGCGCGGCCGCGCTGCTTAAGGGCGGCGCAGAACGAGTTATCGCCCTCACCTTCGCCAAAACCTGAATCCTTCTATTTAGCGGGCTAAAACATCTCTTCGGGGATTACCCTGCTGACGCCAAAGTTGTGTTTTATGCGCCGGGCATTTTTGCTATAATCGCTTAATGGAAAACAACATCAAGCTTTCGGTGGTGATACCCTGCCTCAATGAGGAAAAGAATATCGTCCGGGCGGTGCGGCTGACTGATGCTTATCTGGCTAAAAAAAACCTATCCGGCGAGATCATAGTTGTTGACGACGGCAGTGCGGACATGACCGCCGAAAACGCTGAAAAAACCGCGGTCTCCGCAGCATTCAGGCTGACCGTGATAAAACTCGGCCGGAATCTCGGAAAGGGAGCGGCTGTGCGCAAAGGCATCCTTGAATCCTCCGGAGATTATGTTCTTTTTACCGACGCCGATTTCTCCACCGACATAAGTGAACTGGATAATTTCCTGAGGGAATGCGAAAAAGGCAGCGATATCGTCATCGCTTCCAGGAGCCTGCCGGGGAGCGTCCTCGACCCTCCCCAATCCTTTTTCCGCCGTGCGATAGGAGCTTTCTGCCGGATAATGGTGCATTTTCTGGCGGTTAAAGGATACAAAGACACCCAGTGCGGTTTTAAGCTCTACAAGAGGAAAGCCGCCCGGGCAATATTCTCCCGCCTTAAAACCGACGGTTTCGCCTTTGATGTTGAAACGCTGGTGCTCGCCGAAAAACTCGGTTTCAGCGTCAGGGAAATGCCGGTAAAATGGAGAAACTCCCCTGATTCAAGAGTAAACCCTGTAAAAGATTCTTTTGTTTTTTTTATCCGGCTGTTACGGGGCTTTTAGACAGTGCCCTTTCTCTCTGTATCCTTTTGATCATACGGCGGGCCTTCCAGTGGCTCGGGTCAAGATCCAGGATATAGCCGAAGAAAATTTCGGCTTTTTTCAACTCTCCCTTTTTATAATAATAATCGCCGTAAAAATAATTTTCTTTCATCTTTATCAGCTTCTCGCTGACGGGTATATCGGGCGGCGACACCTCCCGCATTATGCTGATCTCGACCCTGTCTTCCAGCGCTTCCGACCCGGACGGAGCCTCGCCCCACCCCTTCAGTATAAGCCGCTGGGGGTCAATGCCTTTTTTTATAAAAAACTGTCCGATGTTGAGCGCCCGCCCGGCAGCGACCGGCATCTTATCCCGGCGGGAATCCAGGCCCGCGAAACCGGAGATCACTATCTCATTGGGCAGATCATGCATTATCCTGAATATGTCATCCAATACGGCTAAAGCCGATTCTTTGATCTCTATGCTGTCTTTCTCAAAAAAAACGGGAAGATTGAACATCAGCGTTATCCTGTCCGAAGCCATGTCCATGTTTTTGAGATATTCTTCCCTTGTGGAAAAATAATTCTCAAGATATTCCGCCAGCTCCACCTCCTTTATCGGAGCGGAACGGCCGAAGCCCTCGGTGAGTGATGCGACGACTTTTTCATAGCGCACCTGGCCCGTCAGATATGTGTAAGCGTAGAGCAGCAGAAAAAATATCATAAGGATGGTCATGAGGTTTCCGTAAGGGACAATCCAGGCGGATTCGTCGTTCATTGCGCGATAATTTTTGTAACGACTGAAAGCATCTGCTCCGTGTCAACGGGCTTGAGCAAAAGAAAAAACTCGGCCTCCTCAAGAGTTTTCGCCAGCATATCGGAAGACGCGTAACCGGTGATGACTATTATTTTGTTTTTCGGCACATCGCCGGATATTTTTTCAATGACTTCAAGCCCCGTGGTATCGGGCAATCGCAGGTCTATTATAACGCAATCATATTTTCCGGCCGAGGCATTCACCACGGCCTCGGCGCCGGATGAGGCTTCCACGACCTCATAATCGCGGCTGCGCAGGATATCGGCGAGTGTCTCTCTGACGCTGAAATCGTCATCGACCACAAGAATTCTTTTTTTCATAACTGTTGCTGCTCGCAGGGCAGGTACACCGTCATTTTCGTGCCCTCCCCCTCCCTGCTTGTGAGCGAGATCGTCCCTTTATGCCTTTCTTCCACTATCTTTTTGACCGTCGCCAGGCCGAATCCCATACCGGAACTTTTTGTGGAAATAAAAGGTTCCCATATCTCTTTTATCTTATCGGCCGGGATTCCGCATCCGCTATCGGCGAATCTGATCCTGATGGAATTCTTATCGACAGAAGCCGATATTTTGATTTCTCCGGGAGGAGTTATGGCCTCGCAGGCATTTTTGATAATGTTGGCGAAGACCTGCCTTATTTCCGACGCGTCGGCCTGAGCCCGGAGATTTTTTTTCACAGCCAGTTCAAAATCAATGAGTTTGTATTCCTGCTTGAACATCTCAACGCATTCGCCCAGAATCCCGCCTATATCACAAAGCGCGAAAACCGGCGGTTTTAATCTTGAAAGACTGAGAAGATCCTCTATCATAAACGATATCTGCTTTATCTCGTTTTTTATGATATCCAGGTGCCTGCCTATTTTGCTCTTCTTTAACGCCGGGGGCAGCTGCGAGTCTATAAAATACTGCGCGTTTTTTATCGCGGCGATGGGATTCCTGAACTCATGCCCTATCATCGCGACATGATGCCCGAGTATCCCGGCGGATTCCTGCGAACTGATCTGTTTTTTGAGTTTGCTTTTTATATCGTAAAATCCACTCAATTTCTCCTCGAGAGCCGAGATCTCGTCAAAACCCTCTCCCTGCGCTATGCTTCCGGAGGCCAACGCCTCAAGGCGTGATGTCAGATTGTTGGCGAAAGACATCGCCAGCGAAAAAGTGAAAGCGAGCGCTACCAGCGAGAATATAACAAATCCGTTGCGAAAGCCTTTATAAAAGCCATGGGACTCTTCTTCCATAAGGCACAATGTCCACCGCCCTTCCAGAAGAGGATACCGTTTTTCTGTACAGCCCGCTTTGGTATCACCCGACGGAGCGGATCCCGGCGGAGTGGAGTAAACTTTAACCGAACCGCCAGGCGTTAAAGTCATTTTCTCCGCCTCTTCTATGAAAGGAGCAAGCGCTATTGTTCCCCGCACCTCGCGGTCATTATCGGAAGGAAGAGCGAATTCGACATAGGGTTTGCCGGCAAGCCAGAAAATATTGCTCAGCGACGTTTCAGGATCAATCTGGGCCTTCCCGAAACTGCCCTCTGGCCATCTTGACATTTCGGCAAGACGGCGTCCGGAGGAATGGAGAGCGATCCTTTCCAGCTGCGGATAGAGAGACGCGAACCTGACGAAAAAAGTGTTGAGCTGCCCCCATTCGTGAAGATTGAGTATCAGCGATATAAAAGTTTCCCTGAGCGGCGGGCGTATTATCGCTATATGCTCATTGAAAGACAACTCCATATTTTTCCGGGTCTTCTCAAAACGCGCACGCGCAAGCTCTT